>CAYFTY010000831.1:0-2594 GCA_964346045.1 uncultured Bradymonadales bacterium
TTTTCGGTGCAGCTTTGGCGAATCCTTCGCCCGTTCCACCTTCCTTGGTCTTGATTTTGCCAAAGCGCTCGGGGTCGACGTATTTATTCGTCATCTTGCCCGACTTGATGCCGGTTCCCACCTTGATTTCGAAATCTCCGAGATCCGTGGTCGATTCGGCCGTAATGCCCTCGAGGTGCTTCGGATCCATGGCCTCGGTCGCCTCGGGTGGAGCATCTTCGGGTGGCGGCTCAGCCTCGACTTCAGTCTCGGGTTCGGGCTCGAGCTCAGGTTCTGGCTCCGGCTCTGGTTCCGGCTCTGGCTCTGGCTCGGGTTCCGGCTCTGGCTCTAGCTCGGGTTCCGGCTCTGGCTCCGGCTCGGGCTCTGGTTCTGGTTCCTCCTCAATCACCTCCATCACGACCACTTCACTCTCGGGCTCCGCCTCATGCGCGATATTCAGCAGAGGAGCCACGCTCACGAGTGCCGCACCACCGACGATATGGACTACGATCGCGGCCACGAGGCCCGACACGCTACCGAATACCCGCTCTCCGAGCGTCTTCGGCGGCTGATAGAGGGCATCGCCACGCGTTCCCCCCGGATTGTTGTCGGCGGTACTCAAGGTCTATTCGGATTCAGGTTTCGCAGTTCTTTCGATATTGAGAGCGAATTTTTCGACACCGTTGAATTTGATGGTGTCGATGAGGTTCACGACCCGCTCGTACTCGACCTTTTTATCGGCCGCGATCACCGCTCGGGTCTCGGGATCGTCTTCTTTGGCTTCTTTGGCCCACTCGCCGATGGCTTTGAGCGTGGTCGGCTCGCCGTTCAACGAGTACGTACCGTCCGGGTTGACCTGAAGAACCATCGTGGTGGCCGGTTTCGAATCCCCGGTCGCCGCTTTGGGCAGGTCCACCTCGATCTGCGCACGAACGATATAGCTCGTCGTGACCATGAAAACGATGAGCACCACGAGCACGATATCGACCAACGGAGTCACGTTGATCGAGGCGATCATCTCGTCGTCGTCGGTATTAAACCCCGCCATCGGCTCCTCCTTTCCTGTCGCGGTCCCGCAGATGCGAAATCAGGCTTCTTCCAAGGAGTTCGCATTCGCTGCTGACGGTCTTCACGCGCCCCTTGAAGTAGTTGAAAGCCATAACCGCGGGGATGGCGACCAGAATTCCGACGCCGGTTGCAATCAAAGCCTCGGCGATGGCCGCCATGACCAGGCGCGCCGCCTCTTCACTTCCCTCGGCGAGGTTATCGAAGGCATTGATAATCCCGATCACTGTACCAAAAAGGCCGATAAACGGGGCGTTCGCACCTGTCGTGCCCAGAAATTGCAATCCCTTTTCGTAGCGCACTTTTTCGGTGGCGAGAGCCCCTGTCATCAAATCTTCGACAGCGTCTGGGCCGCGTTTGTGATGGTCGAGGCCAAAAAGCACGACACGAGCCTGGAGCGCGTCGCTATCCGAAAATAGCTTACGCGCTTTGTCGTAGTCGCCGTCATCGAGCGCCTTATTGAGTTCGAGCCTCAAGCGCTGAATGTCGAGCTCGCGCTTTTTCAAGAAGATCAGCCGCTCGAGGATGAAATACGCGCAGGCGAGACTCAGCGCAACGAGCAGCCAGAGGACCCACTCGGCACCGATTCGGGTGAATTGAAGTAGAAAATTCGTGAGCATTTTTTACGTCCGACATGGATGAACGCGACCAGATACGACAGCTTTTGTTTAACGAGCATTAAACAACTTCACAACCGCTATGATGACTTCATCGGTCGTCGAGATTCACAGACCGAACTCAGCCACGGCATCCAGCGGCTTGGATGCAGCGATGATGATGCGGTGCTCGGGCTCGATCACAAAGTCGTTCGGGGGATTCACCCGTAGGTCACGTCCCTCTTCGTCGATGGCGATCGCGAGAAGGGTCGATTCGTGCTCCTCTTTAAGGATGCGCATCGCCTCCGAGACCGGCTTTCCCGCCAGATAGTCAGGGCAGACATGCTTGAAAAACTGATGCCCGTATCGGGCGCTGAGCAGCTCGTCGAGCATCGAGACGATGCCGCGGCTGCGCACGACCGATGCCATGATATTTCCGACATACTCATCGGTGACGATGATCTCCTCGACGCCCGCACGGCGAAGACTGGTCTCGTTGTCTCGATTGAGGAGCTGGACGGTCGTAAAGATGGTCGAATTCAGCTTCTCGATGAGCAGCGCGGCGAGGACTGTACGGGCGTCGCGGTCCTGCGACGAGCGCTCTTCTTTGCTGTCATCGGCCAACAAGAGCGCGACTTCGGCGCGCTCGACTCCGGCCTCTTTGAGGATGTGCACGCGCGTGTAGTCGCCGACGACGCCGAAGAGGGTCGCCTGGTGCTGAATGAAGAGCGGGTGCTCTTCAATCTCGTCACTCTCCGAGACGACGACGATATATTCGAAGCGTCGGTCGTGCAGCATCTCTTCGACCACCAGCTCGGTGGCGCGATTCCAGCCGCAGATCACGGCGTGGCCTTCAATTTCGTCGATATCCATATGCCTGAACTTCATGTTGCGTAGCGATTCGACCATCACGGCCGAAACAGTACCCGCAAAAATTGCAAAGATGGTGAGCCC
>CAYFTY010000832.1:0-2592 GCA_964346045.1 uncultured Bradymonadales bacterium
AGGACGATATTCGGTCGAAAGCGCTCCATGCCGACTGGCTCTTGCACCGCTTGCTGGACAGCAATCAACGAGGCTTCGGTCGTCAATAGATAAGGATATCCGTCGGCAAAACTCACCTGCGTGGAGTCAACCTCGCGTCGACTCTCGTCGCCCATCCAGACCAGATTCAGACGCGTGCCGAAACGTTCGCTCAGCCATGCGCTCGCCGCCTCTCCAGCGTCGAGGGCATCGAGCTCATCGCCCCAGACTTCGACCCGCATCGACTCGCTTTTGGGCTGCTCCACACGGCATGACTCGTCGCCAAGACTCAATTCGAGTGCGTCCTCGTCGACTGCAACGCCGAGCGCAGCCAGTCGTGGTAGCTTTCGCTGACTCACGAAGAGCCCATCAGCGTCGACGAGCATCCAGCGCCGGTCGTATTCAAAGCCGCGCTCGCGAACCGTCGACGACTTGACGACTGTCTGCGACGCCGACTTCAAGGGGTAGATGGCGAGGCCGGTGACCTTCATTGCACACTCAGGGTGTAGGGTCCGCTGCGATCGACCGTATTGGATAGTCCGTCGACGACCAGATCGTAGGTCGTGGCTGCGTTGAGGACCGCAGAGAATACGAAAACGAGTCTGAATCTGGAATTCACGGGTGTCCTCAGACGAAGTCGCTGCGGGCTCAACCTAGCAGATCGCGTATCGACGTCGAGCTTCGTTGCGCAGAACGCCGATGCCATCGATCTCGACCTCGACGATATCGCCGTCTACAAGAGGCCCAACGCCCGATGGCGTGCCGGTAAAGATCAGATCGCCTGGCTCGAGCGTCATGACATGACTGATGAACGAGACCACCTGCGGAATCGAAAAGATGAAATCGTCGAGAGACGACTCCTGACGCACCTCGCCGTTGACCCGCGTGACGATATGATGTGCGCCCGGGTCGAACTCGTCAGCCGGCACCATCACCGGGCCCACAGGGGCAAATGTGTCGAAGCCCTTGCCGCGCGTGTATCGGTTTTCGCGCCGTTGAATGTCGCGGGCTGTGACGTCGTTCCCACACGTATAGCCGCCGATATAATCCGTGGCCTCATCGACGCCGACCTTACGCGCACGCCGGCCGACCACGAGGACGAGTTCGCCCTCGTGATGAACGAGCTCAGATTGCGGGGGTAATTCGATGATACCGCCATGTCGATTCAGGGCAGAGGGCGGCTTCATAAAGATGAGAGGCTCCTGGGGAACCTCTTTGTTCATCTCGTCGGCATGATGCTGATAATTCAGCCCCACGCAGACGATCTTGGTGGGCGACGGTACGAATACGTCTTCACCCACACTCATTCCTTGTCCTTCTCAGCGCCTTCTTTGGCCTCACCTTCGCCTTCTTCGTCGGTCACGCCGCGTTCTTTGCGATTATGCTCTTCGACCGCCTTCATCTCGGCTTCGCGCTTTTCGACATAAGCCTTGAGCGCATCGAAGCTGAAGTCGTACGTGAATGTATAATTGCAGCGCTCCTGAGGCGAATCGGTCTCGGGATTGTATCTGCGAAGCTCTTTGTCGGACTTCTCTTCGCATTGCCACATTCCACGCTGCAGCGCCAGCACGTGCTTCGGATATTCGCCGGCCTCTTCGGGCATCTGCAGCTGAATCTTATGTCCGACGTCGATGACCGTGTCGACGCGAGCCGGTGCCTCTTCGAGCTTTCCGGTCTCTTCGTCTTTGACGTAATTGTTCTCAAACGTCACCGGGGTGCGCATCTCATTGCCGTCCTCATCGAGGAGCGGCTTGTTGTTGAAGAAGACTTTGGCACCACTCGGAATCGTATTGATGGTGATCTTGCCGAAGTAATCCGAGTCGACGTCCGAGGTCAGGCGTGCTTCGAATTCCTGCTTGGCTTCGACACTCTGCGGAGTCAGAGACCCGTCGATCTGATATTGCGAGTCACCGCCCGCCGGATTTTCCTGCCACATGCCGGGCTTGAGCTCGACTTTCTTGGGCTCGAACCCGGGATTGGTGATCTCGATGACGTGATCGACTTTGGCATCGAGTCCCTGCAGAAGGGTCGATGCGCCCATGCGCAATGCGCGCCATTCTCCAGATGATGTCTGACCGTACTGAACTTCTCCGTCGAGTTTGATCGTCGCGTACTGGGGATATCCCGAAACGAGGAGATTTCCGAATTTGTTCATCTTGGCGAGCTGCTCCTGCCGGTATTTTTCTTCGGCCTGTTCAGCTTCGGCAATCTTTCGTTCGCGATACTCGCCGCGGAAAAGCGCCATCAGGTCTCCCGGCCCACCGACCGCAAAGATCGCGCCTACGCTGAGCAAGAGCACGACGCCCACACCGATCGCATAGGGCTTCCAGGAACCTTCGGCAGGCGAGAAATCTCCGAGGTCGTCTTCGTCGAGATAACTATCGAGAGGTTCCGAGCTGCCGCCATCAGAATCCGGAGTGAATACCCCTTCGATACCTGCTGACTTTTTCTTCTTTTTCTCGGGCTTCGCAGCGACCTTCTCTTCTTCGGCCTCTTCTTCCTCAGCCTCTTCTTCTTCGGCCTCTTCTTCTTCGGCCTCTTCTTCTTCGGCCTCTTCTTCTTCGGCCTCTTCTT
>CAYFTY010000833.1:0-2585 GCA_964346045.1 uncultured Bradymonadales bacterium
TCATCGGCGTCAGATTGCGACCTACATTTCGACCATGCGCGAGACGACCGCGGAACTCCTCGAGGACTGGGAGCAGCGCTCGGAGCCCTTCGACGTCTCGGCCGACATGTCCAAACTCACCCTCTCGATCGCGGGCAAGCTTCTCTTCAATCGCGACATCGGCGAAGAATCGAGCTGGATCGGTGACGACATGACGCTTCTCTTTCGTGACGTGAACCGCCGGCTGCAGAATCCGCTGGCCGTGCCGCGCAAAATTCCTACGCCTCAAAACCGCCGCGTTCAAAAAGCGATCGACCGCCTCGAGGATCTCGTTTTCGGCCTGATCGACGAGCGCCAGGGGCGCGAAGGCGAGTACGAAGACCTGCTTTCGATGTTCATCCAGGCGCGTGACGAGGAGACGGGCGAAACGATGTCCAAAGAGCAAATTCGCGACGAGTTGATGACCTTCATCATCGCCGGGCATGAGACGACGTCGAACCATCTGAGCTGGACGCTCTACCTGCTATCTCAACATCCCGAGATTCGCCGCCGACTCGAAGACGAACTCGACGAGAACATCGCCGGTGACATGCCGACCCTGGAAGAAGTTCGCAAGCTCGAATTCCTCGAGAAGGTCATGGATGAGTCGCTGCGCATCTACCCGCCGGCGTGGACGGTCGAGCGCGAGCCACTCGAAGACGACGAATTCGACGGCTACTTGATCGAAGCCGGCAGCATCGTCGTCGTCGGCCCGTATTTCGTGCATCATAACGCCAACGTCTGGCCCAACCCCGAGGGTTTTGACCCCGAACGCGAGCGGCCCGATCACCGATACGCGCACTTTCCGTTCGGGGGCGGCCCCCGCATGTGCGTCGGCGCAGACTTCGCGATTCTCGAGGCGAAGCTGATCCTCGCCGCCATCGTCAAGCGCTTCCGCCTCGATGTCGTCCCGTCACAATTCGTCGAAGCCGAAGGGACCGTCACACTCTACCCCAAAGATGGCGTCGAGATGCGAATCCAGGTGCGAGAGCCCTAAATTCTGATCGAGGGCGTCCCCAAACGCAGTGTTCGTGGGTTCCGGGAGAAGTTCGCCGTTCTTGTTACGGGTGGGGGACGAGAAACCGAGTTGCGAGGGGCTCGCAGGCCGAAGTACTCCTGGCGCCGCGGTTGGAAGAGAGCGGCGAACGCGACGGGTGGCTCTACATGGTGCAAACCCGCATGCATGGCGAAACGCTGACGGATGAGCACTGGTGGTCCGAGATCGAGACACCGATCTCGACAGAGCCGTCTGCAGACAGATGCCATTCGACCGGAATGTGGTATGACTCGAATATGATATCGGTGCCACCAATCAAGAATTGTTATCCGCTCTGCGGCATTTGCTCTGCGGCGCTCCTGGTCGTGATTCTTTACGCAACTCCTGCGCTGGCCACATGTTGGCCTTCGGTCGATGAACAAGGGCGCCAGCTCGAATGCTGTAGTGCACCCGACGGCGAGACCACATGTCGCGTGCGGGATCGTGATGATGCTGATCGGCGCGACTCGACGCGAAGACGCTCGAGTGACGGTGGTCACGAGCCGTCGATACAATGGCGCGACCTTGAGACAGGTGTCGGTATCACCTTATCAGTCGGACCCACCTTCTATTTCGCTTCCGGGGCGAACGACAACATCGATCTCTCACCCGGAATTGAGCTCGGCGCCGGGTTCTATCATCATCGTATCGACAAGGGCAGCCGTAGTGGTGCCGGCGGACTCGCAAGCGGGATCATGACCGCGTTTCTGGGTAACCAGGTGGGTTTGGAGCTGCGCGCACGCGCGGGCTTCCAGCGACGCACTGCCGACAGCTCCTCGAGCCCCGCATTCGCGCTGGACCTCGCTCCGGTCTCGTATGCCGCCGGCCGTAGTTCGAGCTTTCGCGTACCCTCCGTTTTCGGAGCGCTCTTGCCTGCTGTCGGACTCGAGACCATGCACGACCGACCGCTGGCGCTGAGGCTACAGACGGTCCGACTCAGCATCGGAACGCTACTGACCGAATGGGTGCTCCTGGAGCTCGGCGCCTCGATGTTGTTCCGCTACGAGCTCGAGGAAAGCGATCAGCCGAGTATCGGCGAGTTTGGCTTCGACAGTTCGCTGCGCATGGTTGTGCTCTTCTAGCCGAGCTCTTCTAGCCGAGCCGTGAACGACCGCTCGAATCGTCTGAAGGCACCGCCTGACGGACGTGCCCCGGCTGCGTGACTGCGAAACGTTGCACGACATGCCGTGGTATTCGCAGCGGCTTTGTTTGGCGAATCGTATATCGATAAGTTGGAGGTCACACTCACGCCCGAGATGGTTCGGGAAATTCCGAAAACGAGGGACGGAACATGTATATCTTGCTCGTATTGCTAGCCCTTACGACCGTCGCATGCAGTGACGAAGCGAAAGAAGCTCCTCCTGTAGAAGAGACTGACGCGGGCCAGGATGCCTCGATCGCATGCGTCGAGATTACCGATCCCAGGTCTTGCCACGATGCTGGCTGCAGGTGGTTCGATGCGATTCACTGGAAGTGGGACGAGAACGACGAGTGCGACTTCATCGAGGTGATCGAGTTCTGTGACGAGGGC
>CAYFTY010000834.1:0-2579 GCA_964346045.1 uncultured Bradymonadales bacterium
GCTCGGCAAATTGGTCGCTGCATTTCTGCAACGCGGCGAGCCTGTCGATATCCCGGCGTGGCTCAATGCCGTCGAACATACGACCAACCGCGCAGGGTTGTTGATCTGCGGAGACCTCGGAGAAGCCGCTGCCTGTGCGAAATATGGCTCGCTCGAGGTCGGAAATGTCACCGATGAAGACAAATTGCGCGAATTGACCGTCTTCATGGTCAGCGATGCGCACGCCGAACTTCGCCGGCAGATTCGACTCGCCATCGATGACGGCGGAATGAATCCCTGGGCTTGATTTCAGTAGACCTTATCGATCTCGAAGTTGATGGTGCCTGCAATATTGCCGGTCTCGTCGACGCCGACCGCGTAGTAGAGATCGGCTCCAAATGCATCGAGGAGCAGCGCCGAGACCCCCGGCCCGAAGGCCGTCGTCCACGTGAGATTCCGATCGAAGCCGGTGAGATCGATGCCGTCAAAGGCCGCACCGCCGAGGATGAGATTTGCCTTGAGCAAATCGCGCACGAGCGAGAACCGATACTCCACACCAAATTGCACCATGCGCGCAGCGAAACTCTGATCGCTGGCGATCACCCGAATAATATCCGAACCCAGCCCTCGCTCATCTCGCCAGGTGGTGTTCTTCTCTGTGACGTAGCCATTCAAACGGACATAGAAGTCATCGTATCCGAACCTGAAGACCTTCTGATAGTCGAGACGCCCAATAATCAGTGGTTCGCCCTCGAAGACACCAAAATAGATCAGCTGAAGGTCAGCCTCGTGTTTCTGGTCTCGCCGGATGATCTCGGGCTCGAAGTTCACGTCGACTTCGAAGACGCCGAATGATTGCCATCGGGCTTCGGCAGTGACTTCTGGCGGAGTCACGTCGGTGCGTTCGACCTCGAATGGCTCATCGTGCCGGGCGCCGACACCGAGCGAGAGGAGCAGGCCCTCGACGAATTCGAATCCCAGCCGGGTTGACCCGGCATTGCTGGTGAGCAGGTACTTCTCCAGCCCGATATCGCCCCGGCTTAGCCGGGTCAGTGAGCTGCGTAGTGTGAAGTTAGGTCTTAGCCAGGTGCCGACGATCGGCGGCATCACATAGCCGGCTTCGGCCGTGGCACGTGTGAAGAACTGTACGGCGTCGCCTGAAACTGTGGCTTCGATCTCGAAGCGGTCGTCGTCGAGGAACGCGTCGTAGATGTCGTATCCGAGTCGTGCGCGCAAACCGTAGGGGAGGAGGATATCGAACCCGAAGCCGATGCCGCCGGTGCTGCGGGGCGATTTGCAGTGCAAGACGAGTTCGTACTCGCCGCTCAATTCGTTGAGTACTGCCTGATCATCCTGGGTGCGGAAGCCTGGCAGCAGCCGGCCGAGTGCGCCGACGGGCTCGCCCGGCTGGACGCGCTCGATGAGCTCGGGGCGGACGGCCAGGAATCCATATTTTTCTTTGAAATGCTTGATTTCGCTCGCGACAAGGAATCGATTGTAGACCTTGGCCGGCAGCGAAAAATCGAATTGGAGGTCGATCGCTCGAATCGTGCTCACGCCCTTGAAGACGACTTTGGCGAGCCGTCCCTCGGCAATATAGACGTCGATCCTCTCATCGACGACCACGGCCTCGACGCGGGCGAGGTCATACCCGGTCGAGCGATAGAATTGCTGCAGCATGCCTTCGATCTTCTTGGCGGTTTTTCCCGTGGCGCGGTCGCGCGAGCTCAGATTGAGAACGTAGTGCAGAACCGGGGAGAGCACGGCTTCGTTTCCGACGAATCGAACGACGTCGAGTTGAGTGCGTCTTCTGCGATTTTCATCGGAGGGTTGGAGATCGGGCAGATCAGCGGCGACGAGGAGTGCCTGCTGGGCTTCCGAGATGCGAAGTGATTCGGTGATCGCCTCGCTCGCCATCGCTGCCACGTCGACGACGCTGGGCGGCTCTTCTGAGACTTCCTCACTTTCAGCGGCTTCTTCAGCCTCGTCAGGCTCCTGCGCCACGGCAGGAGCCCACGCGATTGCAAAGAAGATGAAGGTGAGAATCTCTATGATACCACGGGCCGACATGAATGCTGTTGATAGCCCACAACACCAAAAAAACAAAGGTTGTGTGCGCATCAGCAACCGCTTTGCTTGACCGCTTCGCCCGGCTTGTGGCAGTCTTCCGTTTCACGAATTCACAACAAATATCGCGAGCATGTAGGGAGTCGCGCGCGAGACTCGTAAGGGAGATTACGATGCAACGAGGCGAAGTCAGAAACCCGGTGACGGTGCTGGTGCTCATCTATGTGACCTGCGGTATCTACGGGCTGGTCTGGTTCTTTGGCGTCTGTGATGACGTCAATAAAGGGCTCGGTCGCGAAGAATTCAATCCAGTCAAGGAGCTGGGGCTTTCGATCGTGACCTGTGGGATCTGGGGTTATTACTTCATGTGGCGGCTTTCGGAAGCAACGGCCGAAGTGCAGCGCGCGTGGGGTGTCGAGCCGACCATGGACCCACCGATCTATTTCGTGACCAATTTGCTGGGCGTGGGACCGTTTTTCTTGCAGACCGGGCTGAACAACGCCTGGGAACATGGAACACCCGGCGGAGCAGGT
>CAYFTY010000835.1:0-2578 GCA_964346045.1 uncultured Bradymonadales bacterium
GGGTTGCCGGGTTGCGGGCGCGGCGTGACCGTGCCGATCTCGACATGGGCGAAGAGCGCGAGTCCGGTGGCGAACATGCCCAGATGTCGCGCCTTCTGACGTAAATCCACGTCAGCCAGGCGCTCGTTGATGTCGACGAAAGCATCGCGCAGAGCGACGAGAGCATCTTCCTGCCAGAGAACGCTATCGACCTGCGCGGCCACAGCTTCAAATGCCTCGCCCATGTGCCTGGCCAGCCTCGCACGTTTCCGACCATCGTCGCCGGTCAGAGCCACCAGTGCGCCCGAGCCGCACCAGACGAACCACTCGTCCAGCAGACCCGCGCTACATGCGCTGATGCGTGTCGGGTCGAATTCGTCGGCTCCGGGCTTGAGCATCGGGTCGACTCGAAACTCCTCGTCTTGCTGTCTCTCCGACCAGCCCTTCCAGCCGTTCTTGGTATCGCGCGTGTGCGACTCCACAGAATCGGTGCCGTCCCATGCACGCCGCAGAGCGTGGCGCGCATCTTCGACCACAAGCTCCTCGAGCCCATCCGGTGCGCCCATTCGTCGGCCCATCGCGGCGATTCCGCGCTCCCATGCATTCAGAGGCTGGACTTCACTCACGAGCACGCCCATTTCTCATGATCACAAAGATCAGTGCGCCGACGAGGGTGAACATCAACAAGATGAGACCGCCCACCAACAGTTGCAGAGCGGTCTTGCTCGCCGCAGCCACCGATACGGGCCCCACCGATGCGATCTCGATCTCACCCGCGGGCTCAGTACCCAGGTCGACACGGGTCAACAAGACGGTGACCCGTTCTTGATCGAGCCCATCGACGCCGCCCGCTATCATCGCTTTGATATCGGCTTCGGATACCGGAGCGCCGTCATCATCACGGTCTCGATACTTTACGAGCACGCTGGCCCGCGCGGGTGTAATTTCGTCGGTCGAAAGACGCACTCGAGGCTTTTCGGGCAAGACCAGATTCACCTGCGTATCGACGACACTATCGATCGTGAGCAAGGTTTCCCGTAGCTCTTGCGCGGTCGCGTATTGCAGGAGGATCCGCTCTTCATCGGCGGTCGGTACCAGGCTATCGCGCGGATAGAAAGCATCGAAGCCCGAGACGTCAGGTCTCGGCAATCCTCGCGATGAGAGCACTTCCCAGGCGTCGACTCGAACCCCTGTTGGAACGCTGACAACCCATTTCTCGTCGTCTTGAGGATCGACCATCTTTTGCGACTGGATGCCATGCCGCTCGAGCACGACGATCATCTCATTTGCCTGTCGCTCTTCGAGACCGTGGTATAGCTCGGTCGTACAACCCGCGAGAACGAGCACCGAGAGCACCAGCAACGTCATGAACCTCATGTATTTCATACTCACACCTGCGTATTCATCATCTGTTTGACGCCATTCGCAGTTTTCTCGACGACCTTGGTCGCCAGATCGACCCTCTGCGCATATCGATAGGTAGTGGATTGAATGCGCAGCAACTCGACCTGCGAGACATTCCCGCCCCGTTCGAGCCTCGCCATCATGCGATCGATACGCTTCTGATCGTCGCCGATGCCCTTGACGAATTTATCGATTTTCTGACCCATTTCAGATTTCCCGGTCTTTTCGACCTTCTGGGCCTGCTGCGTCTTCTGCGCCTGATCGACCTCTTCCGGGCCCTTGGCCTGCCCGGCTGCATCCGCCTGGCCTGTCTTCTGAGACATCACGTCCTTGAACGATGACTTCGTCGAAGAACCGACGCCCGACCCCTGCTGTGGGTTTGAAGGGTCGATCTTCTGCGCGCTCGCGATCTCCATCCGACTCTTGATTGGATCCATGCCTTACCTCTCCATTGGCCTCATATAGGTTTTCGGCCGCTGATCCGTTCCGTTGCGGAAAAAGTCGAAAAAACTTTCCACAAACACGGGTCGCGATGAGGTCCCCCCATCACGATCTATTGGAATTACATCGATTTAACCCGCTCTGATTCGAATGCGCAAGAGCCATGATCCGGGTTCGATCTTCGGCTTCCTCTTTGACCGTGAAGCGCACGTCTCGGCGAGCGTACCGCCCTGCACCGTGGGAAATTTCTCTCCCACCGGATTCTTGTTGGGCGTGGCGCTCGAGCAGCCGAGCGCAAAGAAGGATACGTAGGATGATTTTCAAAAGACACCCTCCAAAAGAAAGACCGTGGGTGCTACCACGAAGTCGATTCTTAAACACGAGACCGCCATGACCATCCACGCTTTTTCAAACGAAACCCAGACCCAATGGGACCACCAAGAATTTCAGGTGATGATCGAGTCACCCTCGCAGAGCCGCCCCATCGGATTCTGCAACGGCGAGCCAGCCGACGAAGAGCAGATCCACGAGCAAGCGGCCCGGGAGGGAACCGAGGTCGAGATCGAAAAAAAGGTCTTGAAGTCCGGTCGCGAGATCTGGACCGTGCGCCCCGTCGCCGCTCTCTGACCACGTACCTGGGCTCTTACCAGGGAATGCTTCGGCGCTTTCGAGCCACCTACGCACCTCTTCGGCGATTGCCCTGCGATCGCGATGGAGATCGATGTCCACTGGAGCGCCCTCGATCTCTTTGAGC
>CAYFTY010000836.1:0-2574 GCA_964346045.1 uncultured Bradymonadales bacterium
ACCCCTGGTGGTTTGGTACGCGCCGCTTGCGTCTCGAAATGTAACAACGCCGGTTTCGCTTGTGGACCTTCACGCAACGCTCGACGAGCTCACATCGCGCCGCGACACTCGCGGAACTTCGCTCACGCCGCACTTCATAGGATCCACCGCCCAGCGTCCCGTGCTATCGCATCACTGGACAGGACTCGTCCTGGGAATCGGTGTTCGCCGCACGACACTGATCATGGGCGACGAAAAACTCGAGTATGACTGGCGTACCGGTCATCTACGCTACGTGCCTCTCGACGAGGACCCCACCGAACGCTCGAACCACGCTTCGGACCACCCTGACATCGCACGAGACCTGCTCGAGGTCTTGCATCTCGCTCAGACCCGCGAGGCGCTCGAGAGCCGCTCGGCATTCTGACTCACAACCCTGAAACCATCTGAAAGCCGGTCTGAAGACCTTTCTTCAGAGAACCGAGCCCGTCATCGTGTTCCTCGTTACATGCAGGAGGTTCACCGATGAGAATGAAAGAATGGTTGATGATCGTGATGGTGTTCGTCGCTGCCGCATGCGGCGACGAGAGCATTTCGAAAAAGACCGTCGAGGTAGAAACCGCCAATAATCAGGGCGGGGGCCCTGCCGACGACCCGGACGAGAATGGCAGCACGAACCACTCGGAGAATAACCTCAATAACGCGTCGACGAATAACACCAACAACGCGTCGACAAACAACAATCAGGGGCCGGTTTGTGGAGACGGCATTGTCGAAGGGAACGAAGAGTGCGAAGGCGTCGCGATCGAGACCTGCGCCGACTTCGGGTTCGACGGCGGAACGACAGCCTGCACCTCTTGTAAAGTCGACACAAGTGCATGCACTCGCGTGACGTGCGGTGATGGCGTTCTCGACGACGGTGAAGCCTGCGACGACGGCGAGCTCAATGGCACTTATGGCTACTGCAACAGCAACTGCAGCGGCCAGGGACCACGCTGTGGAGACGGCGTACTCCATGAAAACGAGGTGTGCGACGCAGGCGAGTTTCGCGGTGATCGTTGCACGACCGAGGGATTCGACGGCGGCGAGATCGCCTGCACCTCGGAGTGCCTGCTCGACACGAGCTCCTGCACGACTTGCGGCGACGGTGTAGCCGAGGGTGACGAAACCTGCGACGACGGCATGGCCAACGGCAGATATGGCGCATGTAACTCAACCTGCTCGGGTCAAGGCGCCCGCTGCGGAGACGGCATCATCAACGGCAACGAAGAGTGCGATGGTTTAAACACAGGCAACGCGACCTGCTCGAGCGAAAACGCCGGACTGGGAAGCGTGAGCTGCTCGGCGTGCCGCATCGATACCTCCGCGTGCTCGATGTCACCGCAGGCCGGAGACGTGATCTTCACCGAGGTGATGAACAACCCCAATATCAGCTACGACAGTGACGGCGAATGGTTCGAAGTACGCAACCTCGCCAACCGCACCGTCGAGCTCCAGGGCTGCACGATCTACAGCTCGACTTCCGTCGGCGCCGAATCCTTCGACGTCCTCGCGGGTGCCCAGATCGCGCAGAACGGCTACTTCGTTTTCACACGCAGCAACCAGGCTCCGTTCGTGGGAGACTACACCTACAACGCCCTGATCAACCTGAATAACGCGACGGATACGCTCGAGCTCTATTGCGACGACCCCATCACGGGGCAGAGCGAGCTCATCGACGAAATCGCATGGGATGATGGCGTGACGTTTCCAGACCTGGATGGCGCAAGCATGTCGCTCGACCCGTTCTATAACACGGCCGCTCAGAACGATGTGGGCTCGCGCTGGTGCGCTTCGACCACGCTCTTTGGAGTGGGCGACCGAGGGACCCCGGGCTCTCCGAATGACGCATGCCTTTGATGCGTCAGCCTTCGGGCCCCACGCGCTTGAGGCCGACGAGCTGCTCGCGAGTCAGATGCTTCGCCAGTGCCTTACGGACGCTGAGCGAAGTATCGACAGGCTCGCCGGCGGCCAGATGAAGGATCTGCTCGTAGTACCATGCAGTGCTGGCCTGGCTGTTGAACGCTCGGACGGTACGATTCGAGCTCGATGGGCTCAAAAAGCCGGGCCCCAGCCTGAACTCGCGCTCGTGGCTCGGTAATTCGTCGACCCGGCCTTCGAGCACAAGTCTCGCGATCTCGGGTTCGACGCAAAAGGGGCGTGCCAGCCCCACCATGTCGACCTCTCCGGATTCGACGACCTCTTCCATCACCGACCGAGTGCGAAAGCCGCCGGTGATCATCAGAGGCACGTCTTTTATGACACCGCGAACTTCGTCAGCGTAGTCGAGAAAGTAGACCTCGCGCCGCCTCGTACTCTCGGAACGCGTATCTTCACGTCCATCGATGAATGCGACCGACTCGTACGTACCGCCGCTGATCTCCAGAAGATCGATGCCGCGGTCGACAACCCATTCAGCGACCTGCACGGAATCCTCGATCGCGAACCCTCCCTTCGAGAAATCGGCCGAGTTCAGCTTCACGGCGACCGGAAACTCAGGGCCCAGCCCAATCCCGACCGCATGCCGCCCTTCCCCCTGCTCATTGAGGTGGATAC
>CAYFTY010000837.1:0-2571 GCA_964346045.1 uncultured Bradymonadales bacterium
ATCTTCCACTTGTTCCCCTTTTTCCGCTTTCGAATCGGACTCATAGTTGAGTCAGACCTCCTCGTTGGCATAGAGCATCGAGGTGCCCTGAGGCCCGCTTGCTGGCCGAGGAAATGCCCCTGGGGCACTCGTCGGCAAGTGCTTCAATCGGTCACGGGGCGCACCGACACAGCTCCGTGCTCGCCGGTCGCCGCAGACGTTTCTCCGCATCTCAGTCCCAGCGCCAGTCGGCAATTCCACAGAAGTGGAAAAAGTGGAAAAAGTTATCGGGGTCGGGTTTGGCGCAAGACCCACCCTGAAGCATCTTCCACTTGTTCCCCTTTTTCCGCTTTCGAATCGGACTCATAGTTGAGTCAGGCGTCCGAGAAGAAGCGAGGAGCGAGGAGCGAGAACGCGCGGTGCCTTCCTTCCAGCCGGGATTCAGAACACGAACCCCAGACCGACAGCCAGGTTGGCGTCGCCGAGGTCGAGACCGCTCGCGCCGAAGTCGTCGACGTCCGAGTACGTGAATTCGACGAAGAGCAGCGTCTTCAGAATCGACCAGGTCGACTCCATGGCGGCCGCCGACGTGCGGTCGAAGCCGGCGAGGTCGATAGCGATTTGGCCGCTGCCATACCAGCCCCATTGGATTCCCTCGCCGACGGTTCCATCGCTCGCTACGCTGACTCCGCCGGGGTTCCCGAAATGAAAATAGTGTCCGGTGAGGCCAACACGAGCGCTCAGGACGAGCCATCCCGACCATTCTGCCGAAAGACCTCGCAGGCCAAGCCTCATCGGTAAGACGGTCAGGCTCGAGCCTTCTTCGAACGACTGGCCGTCTTCGGTGAAAGCAAAGCCGGAAAAAGCCGTGTATGACACGCCTGCCTCGACACCGGCATATACGATGTCGGTGTTGGCGAAGAGCCATCCGCCATCGAGACCGACCATCCAGCGGGCGTCGCTGCCGAAATATGATGCGAATCCTGAAGTCTGCGCAATTCCGGGAGAATAGCCGCCGACGCGTAGATCGAAGAAGCCATCCTCGGCTGATGCTGATGCCGGAGCCGCGAGAAGGAAGACGGAGAGCAGGAGCAACGCGATTGCCGACGGAGACGTCGGCGCTCCAGGGGCCGACCGGGACGTCGGCAGCCGAAGTCGGCGGCGTGCGAAGAAGCCGAGCAGCACGAGAAGCGGCAGCCAACCGGTCGTTCCAGGGCCGGTCGAACAGGCTGCATCATCGTTCCCGTACGCTTCCCAGTAGTCGATCGTTTCCAGCGGTTCGACGAGCCGTGGGGCGGAGAGTTCGCCCGCATTTCCGGCGTCGTCCTCTGCCCACACGTACACATGGATGAGCTGTCCGACGGGCAACTTGACCTCGTCGAAGCTCGCCTTCGTCGCGTCCTGATTCACGCTTCCCAGCAGATTGAGTTCACCGGGCGACGCGGCCACCGAGTCGGCGCTCCCCCAGCCGAAAAGCCACCTGTCGGCGTCCTCAACGTCGTTCTCGAACACGACTTCGATGAAGTTCTCGGTCGCCTCAGTGCCCGTGATCTCGGCAGCTTCAGGCCCTTCAACGTCGATGCGCACCCTGGCTTCGGCGCTGGTGATGTCGTCCTCATCTTCGAAGTCACCGATCAGGTCGATGCGCACGAAGCCATCGCGGCTGACCTCACAACCACGGCCCTGCAGAAGCGTCTGCGGGTCGATCTCGACCTTCACCGAACTCGAATCGAGCTCGACCTCCTCGTCGAGAGGCATGCAATTCGACGAGTCACATTCGATCTCGGCTGCGGTCGGGTCGAGCTCGTAGAGCCAGGCGCCGGCAAGGCGATTCCGGGATCCTTTCTTTTCTGTGGGGTCTACCGTAAGGCGAAAGGTGAAGCGCACGTCGCGGCTTTGATCGAAGAGCTTCGAGCATTCTTCGATCCCGAGTATGGCACCGTTGTCGGCGTCGATCGCGTGCTTCGGAATGTCGTAATTGATGGCCGAAACGAGCGAAGACGAATCGGGCTCGGCGGCCACCGCGACGGCTGGAACAAGAAGAACCGAAAAATAGAAAAGAATTCGAAACAAAATGACCTCAAAATGAAGAAAGGACTCGCGTTACATAAGTTGCAAGTCCTTTGCTCACAAAGGTTATTCCATGACAATTCGTCATGCCATTTTGTCAAAAGAGATCGCGTCGACTCGGACGATTTGCCGGCCTGCCCCTCAAAACGATGGTAGCCGGAGACCCGGATGTTCATGAAGGTGGTGTTCCCCCGCGTCGAAGGCGAAGTTCGCGAGGGCGACGTCGTGCAGTCGGGTGTGATCGTGACGAATAGCGAGGTGGGAGCAGGGACGCTCCGCATCACACCGCTCGTGTTCCGCCTGGTCTGTACCAATGGGATGGTCGCACCGGACTCGGTCGACCACTTCAAACGAATGCACCTGGGGAAGGAGCTCGAGGTCGACGGGCTCGCCGGTCAGTTGTACCGAACGGCGACGCTTGAGGCGGCGGACAAAGCGCTCTGGATGGAGGTCGAAGACCTCACCAGGGCCACGACGGACCCGGCCATCTTCGGCCTGTTGGTCGACCGGATGCGCAATGCT
>CAYFTY010000838.1:0-2568 GCA_964346045.1 uncultured Bradymonadales bacterium
TGATCGGCGCATCGACCTGCGCCTCGCGATATCCACGACGATGCAGGCTCTCTCCGGCGAGGTCGATACTCACGGTGGCCTGATCACGAGCGACGTAGACGTTGATGACGAGGTCGGGATCTTCGAGACCGATCGATGGACGCTGAGCCATCGCGTCACGGAATTGGTCGACGATCGCGTCCTTGGTCTTGAGAGCGCCGTAATGGGTGTGGTCGAGGTTCGAACGATAGCTGACGAAATCGACTCGGAAGGTCGAACCAACGTCAAAATGTTCGTCCCAGGCGACCGACCGAACGCCCCGATAGAGCTCACCTTCGTTCGAAGCCGGGAAACTGGCCAGCGGGTAGAGAACGGTGTTGGCAATGCGTGACCAGATCACCGCCTGATAGGCCGTCTCGAGGTCACCTCCGAAATAGACGCCCGAACGCGTCGGCTGGGTGTCTTTCGAGAATGGTTCGAGCTCGCGAGCGAGCAACTCTTCGAGCCCGCGTGGGCAACTTGCAAAGAATGTAGTCATGGATTCAAATCCAAAAGGGTCGCGGGATCCCTATCGGATGGGCCTCGACGCGTCAAAGCGGGGACTCTCCGCCGGATGATCCTGCAAATTCATCTGCGACTGGTCTTTTGACGGCGGTATCGTCATGATGAGGAAGTCATGGGAGAGGGAAGCGATAAAATTGGGCCGTACGTCCTGATTGAAGAAATCGGCCGAGGCGCGATGGGGGTCGTTCACCGGGCGCGGCACGAACTCACACAGCGCGAGGTCGCGCTCAAGGTCGTGTTCGAGAACGTCGCTGAGTCTTTCTCGGGAGCCGAGAGATTCCGGCGTGAGGTCAGTGTTTCGTCACTGGTGGACGACGATGGAATCGTCGAGGTCTACGATGCCGGCGAACATGATGGAACTCTCTATTACGCCATGGAACTCCTGGAGGGGCGTGATTTCGACGAGCTGCTGGGTACCCTCTCGCTCGGTGACGAAGTCGACATCATCGTCGATGTGATGGAAACCGTCGCGCGGTGCCATGAGAAGGGGATCGTCCATCGCGACCTCAAACCCGAGAATATCTACATCCGCGAAGAAAACGGCCGTCGGATCGTCAAGGTTCTCGATTTTGGAATTGCCAGCATCCAGGAATCTCCATCGGCGACGCAGACCGGGTTTGCCCTCGGTACCCCCTCGTATATGAGCCCCGAGCAGGCGATGTCGCCCAAATCGGCGGGACCGCCATCCGATATCTGGTCGGCAGGCGTCATGCTTTTTGAGGCAGCCACCGGCGAGCTTCCTTTCGTCGATGAGGCACCCGCTGCAGTGATGATCAAAGTGGTGAATTCGCCTCTTCCCGAACTTCCGAGTCATGTACCGCAAGCGCTTGTCACCATCATCGAAAACTGCCTGCACAAAGAGCCTGAGGCTCGATATACCAGCGCCGATGAATTGGTGCGTGACCTCAAGGCATTTCGAGCGAACCCCACAGTGACTCTTCACCGAATCGAGAGCCCGCCCTCGGAATCGAGCCCGACCCTTGCCCACGAGTCACCGCCGGCCGAGGCGCGTGTCGACGAGACGGGGGGCGAGCGGCGCTCGGCGATTTTACTCGTGGCAGGGATTTTGAGTGTATCGCTGGTCGCCGGAGTCGTGATTTCGATCATGGCGGGTTCGACGTCGACTGTCGAAGACGATGGCCAGAGATCACAACGGCCGGTGAGCTCAAAGATTGCCGCAGCCAAAGCCGAAGCGGAAGCTGAGGCGCCGGTCGTTTCGGCATCTTCATCCGAGGCGTTTGCTCAGGCGCTTTCTCAGGTCGCCGATGGGGTCGAACGGAGTACTTCGCAGGCGGCGATGAAGGCTGATGCGAGCACCGATGAGATGCGAGAAACTGAGGCCGCGGCAGAGCGGCCTGAGGAAGACACGCGCTCGAGATCGAAGAGACGTGAACCCCGGGAAACGACAGACAAGACGCAACCATCGGCGGCCGAAGAGACCGAGGATGAGAAAACGCAGCCCGCATTGGCCGTCGATGAAAGCTCGGACATCGCAGACGAAGAGGTCGTTGTAGAAAGTGAATCCGTTCAGGTCCCACCCCTCGAGCCTGCGCCCGAGGCGAATGCCCGAAGAGACCCCAGAGAGGCCCTGAGCTCGCAGAAACCCGAGACCACTCAAAGAGTCAAAATAGACAAGGTCGAAGAGAAGCCGCAGAAAGAGCCGAAGCCCGAGAAAAAACCAAAGCCAGAAAAGAAAGCCGAACCCGAATTCTTTTCGTTCTAATCAGGTCGATCCATGAAGCGAATACTCGTCTTTTGCTGGTCCATCGTTCTCATGAGCCTGGTGGCCTCTTCTGCCTATGCCTCGCCGTGGTTGTTGCGCGCCAACGAGGTCGTCGTTCAGGGCCGCTACGATTTCCAGCAGGCCTCGAGAGAATTTCTGGACCGCGGCGAAGAACAGGTGTTCCCGCTCGACGGTGAATTCATCGCCTCGACCTTCGAGACGACCGGCCGGGTAGGGCTCTTTGGAGACTTCGAATTGCAGCTCTCGATTCCGGTCAAGGTCATCGAAGACAGTGACACCCG
>CAYFTY010000839.1:0-2561 GCA_964346045.1 uncultured Bradymonadales bacterium
TTGCGCACTGGGGTGAGATTCTCGGAGCTGACAAATACGCGATCTTTACGGCCGCGAAGCACGCTACCGAAGCCGTCAAGCTCCTCACGGGCGCTGACTCATAGTGCCTTAGAGAGCTCGCCCGCGAGAACTTCGCACATCAAACGAACCTCGTCCTCGTTCATCAGCGGCTGGGTGGCGCGAGCGGCCATCTTGGATCCTTCGCTTCCTCGAGTTCCAAAGAACTCCGTGAGCAGCACGGTCGCTTTCTCTGCTGCTGCCCTTGACCGCTCGTCTTCACGAATGCACTCGATGCTCGTGACCAACCTGTCGGTTTCTACGGCTTGTAGGATCCGGAGCACATCGAGCGCGTCCTTGTCGTTCGACCTCTCGGTCCCTTTGCGTTCGCTAATCTTGAACAACTTCGCGACGAGTAACGCTCCCGGACCTGCGACCTTGGCCGCAATTCGCCTCGAATCAGTGGCTGGTGTAAGCGAGCCGATCACCATCTCTGACTGGTCGACGAGTACTCCCTCGAGCCCCTCGACCTTGCGAGCCGCAAGGTCGTCATGGCCGGGAAGCCTCGCAGCACGGCGGCCCTTTCCAGGGCTAACCGCGCTCGGCACGAGGAGGTCAACCTGGACCTCAACCTCATTGGAGTCCTGATCATGGCGGTGCGTCTTCCACACGCCAACGCCCCTTTTGCCCATATGAAGAAAGCCTGCATCTAGCAGCGCTTGCTCAAGCGGCGGGATTTCGTCCAGCAGATCTGGGTCCAGGGCGAGATCTGCATCGGTGGTGTACTCGGCCACGGCCAGCTCGGCGTCCCCGGTATGCAGATAGATCGCCTGCGCACCCACCAGGATCGTCGCGTTGCGGTGAGGTCCTAAAGCTTCCAGAGCGTCCAACAGGACCCGTCGAGCGATCACGTAGAGTTCATCCACGCCACACCTCCTGATGTTCCTCCATCCAGTCCATCAGCGCCTCGGCCTCGGCAGGCGAGCGCCCCGGGCCCGTCAGTAAATCGACGACGACCACAGGAAGAGACGCTCGCATCAAACCCTCGACCTCAGTCGTCTGCTCGTATAGCGCGTCGTCTTCGGGTTGCAAGAGGATGATGTTCGCACCTGCATCCGCACGCTTCAGGTCGAGAGCTTCAGCGGTCTGTTCTGCATCGTCGACGTACATGGAAAGCACCCGCGTCGGGGCGACGGGAGCGACCCGAGATGCGGCAGCACTGCCGGTAAGGGCATAGCGGAACTCCACCGCGCCAATGCGGTCCAACGCGTTCTTCAAACCCCGCGAGGCTATCCATGTGGTCGCCTGCGCACGATCCGAGAGAGGGGCATCTTCAGCCCATTGTGAAAGCAGTCGACGCCAGTCCACGTTCTCGACCTGCCCACGCGACGTCCTCGCCACAATCGCCTCGTTATCGAGCGTTTTCAGTAGCCGAGATACGTAGCCGGGGTCTGTGTCTGCAAGCTCGGCGAGCTCCCGAACACCCATCGGGGGTCGGTTCTCGACGAGTGCTTGAACGATACGCCCGGCTTTGATCCCGCGCAGCGAGAGCTGCCGCTTATCGGGCCAAGGATTCGCCTCGGCTCCGGTAGTGAGAATGAAGAGCCCCGGTTCGTCGATCACGACGCGGATATTGCCGGTCTGATCGGCATAGCTCGCACCGTGCTCCTCGAGAACCTCCCTCACAGACCTCGACAGATAGGGCGCCACAACGATCATCGGCGACACGTACGAGATCTGATCTGCCGTGCGTGGATAGAGCCGTCGTTTTAGTTCCACTGGAACAGAACGGGTGCGGCCCTCGCTGCAGGTGAATCGCAGTACGGCATCCACGGATCCCCGACCCCCGAGAGCCTCGACCGCCCATCCTGGAGGAAGACAGTCCGCCAGCTGTCGTGCTGCACCCTCCAAGAGTTTTTTCTCAGACATCATGATATCGCGCCTTGAAGGGACTTGTTTCGACAAAGACCGAAACCTATGTTGTCTAGAATAAGCGTGTTGTCCGAGTTGTGCAACGATGGCTTTTGAGACAACAGTCAGTGCTCGAGAGCTTGCACTAAAACCCTTTGAAAACTGACTGCTGATCTGAGCCTCAAAGCCCTCGTCATTCAGTCCTCAGCCACCCACCCCATTTCTTACTTCAAATAGGCCTTCACCGCCGCCTCGACGATCTCTGACATCTCGCGATTCTCGACGACTGCTTTGACCTTCAAGGCGTCGGCGAGGTCAAAATCGTCGAAGTAGATGGTCATGCGGCGTCGCTTTCGATCGACGCGCTCGCAGACTCCGACATCATTCGAAGGTTGAGACTTCTTCTCTGACTGCTTGGGCTGACTTTTAGCAGCAGCTTCCTTCGGCTCTTCCGAAGCGCCCTCCGTCGGGGAGTCATCCTGGCGAAGGTTGACGACGTTCGAGACATCGTTCGAATCGTCATCAGCATCTTCGCCGTTGATGAACGCTTCAATGTCCTCGGGACTCGGGCGGGCGGGCTTTCGCAATCCGATCGATGGCTTTCCTGTTTTGGTTTTACGCGACATTGGCCACCTCCTTATCCTTAAGAAGTT
>CAYFTY010000840.1:0-2559 GCA_964346045.1 uncultured Bradymonadales bacterium
CGACCCGCTGATTCACTTGATCCGGAACTGCTGCTACCACGGCTTCTAGGGGCCGGAAGGACGAAAGGCCGCCGGCAGTTTTTTTTTTCAAGCAAAAGACGGCATACGAGATCACTGTGTCACTGGAGTTCAGACGTGTGCTCTTCCGATCCGGTCCAACGCACCCAGGCTTCGTGCATCTCGATGGTGCCTCGGCGGGTGGGCTCGAGCTCAAATTCTGCGACGCGACGATCCTCGCTCGGCATCAGCTCGCGCGGCTCGATGGGATGCTGCGGGCCATCGACCTGGACCAGTCCCGAGAATCTGCCGTGCGATTGACCGGCGGTGACGCGCATTTTGACCTGCGTCTTTTCGCCGACATAGACGGTCGTGGGTGAATCGAGCTCGAGCTTGATGCCGTCAGAGGCAGAGGACCAGAGGATATCAAACGCGAAAAGGCCGATGAGTACGACGTCGAGGGCTACAATGATGGGCCAGAGATGCACCGAGGACATCGTGATGGCGACCGAGATGGGAATCACGGCGCCGGCAGCGAGTACGGCTCGCAATGTCGGGGCGGTTTTCATCGCGGAACCGGTGTCCTCTCCATGATTCGATTCAAAACGGTGGTGGTCGTCAGGCCTTCGATTTCCGAGCCCGGTGTGAGCACGAGTCTGTGCGCAAGACAGGGTGTGAGCACAGCTTTCACATCGTCAGGAACGACATAGGCTCGTCCTTCGAGCCCGGCATGAGCCCTCGAAGACATTGCGAGCATGGTCGCCGAACGCGGCGAGGCACCCGTCATCAGCGAGGCATCCGAGCGAGTCTCGCGAACGAGTTCGACGATATAGTCGACCAGCGGGTCCGAAAGCTCGACGGCGCGGATCGTCTCACGCATGGCAAGTACCCGCGAGATATCGAGGATGGGGTCTACGTCGAAGTCGTCGAGGTCGGGCATGCGAGTACGCGTCCCGTGGAGCTTCACCATCGATCGCTCCATCTCCAGTGGGGGATAGTCAATGTCAATCTTGAAGAGGAATCGATCGAGCTGCGCCTCGGGCAGCGGGTAGGTTCCCTCTTGCTCGATGGGATTCTGGGTGGCGATGACCATGAAGCCGTCGCCCAGATCGTGGCGTGTCCCGTCGAGGGTCACGTGCCGCTCCTGCATGGCTTCGAGCAGGGCTGCCTGCGTCTTGGGCGGCGTGCGGTTAATCTCGTCGGCGAGGAGGATCTCGGTGAAGATGGGCCCCTTGACGAGTTCGAACGAACTCGTCTGAAAATCGAAGAGATTGCTGCCGATGAGGTCCCCGGGCATCAGGTCAGGAGTAAACTGAATGCGCTTGAACTGCAGGTCGAGAAGCCGCGAGAACGTTCGTGCCAGCAGTGTTTTGCCCGTCCCTGGCACTCCTTCGACGAGCACGTGGCCCTCGGAGAGGAGGGCGACGACCAGAAGTCGAATCGCCTGATCCTGTCCGACGACGACGCGCGAGATGCGCTCGCCGAGCTCGTCGGTGATGGTTTTGATTGCGTCAAGCTCCATCGATCATCTCCGTTTTCCATTGTTGGGCAGCCCTCGCCATGGCGAGGAGCTGCCGAGGATTAAATTCGCGCCGGTCGATTGTCGCGCGCTGGGCGCGTGTGAAGAGCCGATGCGCCATCGGCTCGATACCACGCTCTCGTGCCCGGTCGTCGAGCCATCGTGCACGTGCGATTCCGCTGAGGTGTGCAGGCGCGCGCAGGCTTCCGGCTACTTCGGCGAGCGCGTGCATCACGTAGCGCTCGGTCGCCGAGCCATCGTGGCCGCCTGTGCGCAACAACTCGGCCGTATTTCGCAACATCAGCGCTTTTCCGCGCTCCATGGCAAAGTCTACGCGACGATTGGAGCCCATCCTCAGGAGCATCGCCCACCCCAATAGCAGCAAGACAAAAAGTGCCTGGAGGGTTGTGATGACCAGCGGGAATTCGATGAGCATTTTGCCCATCGAGGGACTCGCCTCATGTCCGTGGAAGGTCTCGTCGATGACGACGCCCCCCGAGCCCGAGACCATATAGGCGAAGAGCTCGCGCACAAGCTCGAGATTATCGGGCTCGTCGAGACCGTGATTGGCAAGGAGGTCGGGATCA
Organism: uncultured Bradymonadales bacterium; assembly: GCA_964346045.1. Taxonomy (GTDB): domain Bacteria; phylum Myxococcota_A; class Bradymonadia; order Bradymonadales; family Bradymonadaceae; genus CAYFTY01. The sequence goes on from CAYFTY010000840.1 coordinate 2,104, forward strand.
CTCATCAACCAGATGATCGAGCCGTCGTCGTAGGTGATTTCGGTCAAGAATTCGCCGTTGGCCATTCGGATGAGTGGAACGCCGTTTTGAGCTTCGACCATGATCTGCGGTTCGACCAGGTTCGGTGGGGGCCATGCTCCCGTCTTATTCGAAACTCTTTCGGAGTGGTCGACGTTTGCAGCCGGCAAAACGAGGTTCAAGACCGTCTGCACGTAGGAGTGCTCGACCGGCTCGACCGACGATATCCATGCAGGATTCTCGGTCGAAGCAATCCCGCGGCGCTTGGGAAGAACGAGAAGCACGCGCGGGGCACCTTCGAGCAGGGCCCGCAGCTCGTCGACCTGGTCTTCATCCTCGGGATCGATGCGGGGTTCGGCGACGACCAGAAGCCCCGCGTTTTTTGCCTTGAGGGCGGTCGCGTTGCGGCTGACATGAACCGTGTACCCATCGTTCTCG
>CAYFTY010000841.1:0-2553 GCA_964346045.1 uncultured Bradymonadales bacterium
CATGTTGTTGTCGTTATTCGACGGAGTGTCGTCGTCTGCGCACGCGAGCGCGCCAGCGACCAGAAAAACCAACAAGAATCGTATGAACTTGCCCATATCACCCTCGGTGTAATTTCGCATCGCAACAGGGTTAGCAAGAAATGCTTTGCATCGCCACCGATAGCTGCCTGTTGCAGCTCAACGACGCTCGCGATACACCGCCTACGACCCTGAAAACGGAGTACCCCATGAGTGAAGTCGAATTGTCGGAACTGGATGAAGCGCTCGTCGAAAAAGCAGACGATATCGAAGCGGGCGGCAAACCGAAATATCACGAGCGTGCCCGAGAAAGAGGCAAGCTCTTCTGTCGCGAACGATTGAATCTCTTGCTCGACGACGGACTCGAGATCGAAGACGGCAAATGGGCGAATGTTCTGGCGGGCGACCTTCCCGCCGACGGCGTCGTCACCGGTGTCGGTAAGATCGCAGGACGACGCGTCGCCGTGATGGCAAACGATTCGACGGTCAAGGCTGGCTCATGGGGCTGGCGTACGGTCGAGAAGATCATTCGCATTCAAGAGACGGCCGAGCGACTGGCGATTCCGCTGATCTATCTGGTCGACTCGGCGGGCGCACGTATCACCGATCAGCTCGAGATGTTCCCCGGTCGCCGCGGCGCCGGAAAGATCTTCCACAACCAGGTGCGTCTCTCGGGTTTCGTGCCGCAGATCTGTCTGCTCTTCGGCCCATCCGCCGCGGGCGGCGCGTATATCCCCGCGTTTTGCGACGTAAAGGTCATGGTCGATGGAAATGCCAGCATGTATCTCGGCTCGCCACGCATGGCCGAGATGGTGATCGGTGAGAAGGTCACGCTCGAAGAAATGGGCGGAGCCAAGATGCACACGGGTGTCTCGGGTTGTGGCGACGTACTTGCACGTTCTGAAGAAGAGGCCATCGAATACTGCAAAGAGTGGCTGGGCTTCTTCCCCTCGAATTGCCATGCCGAGCTTCCGATCGACGAGCCGAAGAATCCGCAGGAGCAGAAGAAGACGCTCGACGAGCTCATTCCGGTGAATCAGAACAAATCGTTCGATATGCGCAAGGTGATCAAGCACCTCGTCGACGATAGCGAATTTCTCGAGACCAAGAAGCGGTGGGCACAGGAGCTCTTGACCGGCTTTGCTCGGATCGATGGAAAAGCTGTCGGCATCGTCGCCTCGCAGCCTCGCTACAAAGGTGGCGTGCTCTTTCGCGACTCGGCAGACAAAGGCGCACATTTCATCTCTCTCTGCGACGCCTTTGGGATTCCGCTTCTATTTTTGGCCGACGTGCCCGGGTTCATGATCGGCACCAAAGTCGAAAAAGAAGGAATCATTCGTCATGGCGCAAAAATGATCTCCGCCGTCAGCGAAGCGACCGTGCCCAAAATTTCGGTGGTCGTGCGCAAAGCGTACGGCGCAGGTCTCTACGCCATGTGTGGCCCGGGCTTCGAGCCCGATTGCTCGATCGCGCTGCCTGAAGCGATGATTGCCGTGATGGGGCCCGAGGCAGCCGTCAATGCCGTATACGCCAACAAGATTCAGGCGCTACCCGAAGACGAGCGCCCCGAATACGTCACCAGGCTGCGCAAAGAATACGAAGAAGATATCGACATCTATCGGCTCGCCAGCGAGCTCATCGTAGATGAAGTCATCACCAAGCATGACCTCAGAAACGAGCTCATTGCACGCTTCGCAGTCTACGAGACCAAAGTCGTGGACTGGCCCGATAAAAAGCACGGCGTCACACCGGTCTAGTGGTCGATGCTAGTGGTCTGTGTCACTAATCTCTGACCGTTTGACGGACGACGGGCGTCGATCACTCCGTCGCCTCTCCTCGACGATGAACCCGGGCCACTACTCCGTCAGCTTCTCTTCCATCAGCTCTTCGGCAATCATCAAGAAGTCCTTCTCGGTGATCATCCCGACGAGCTGTTCGTCTTTGACGACCGGCAGGCATGAGACGCCCTTTTCACGCATCAGACGCACCGCTTCGATCGTAGGGGTCTCCGGTGTGATGAAGACGACGTTCGGATTCATGATGTCGCTGACCGGGATCGGCTCATCATGGTTGGCTTCGGGCTCGGCACCGTTGAGATACCTCAGAATCGTCAGGTAGGTCACGATGCCGACCAGCTTCTCGTCATCGTCCTCGACCGGTACATGCCGTATCTGCTGCCAGTCCATCATGCTCACCACGAGGTCGACGAGTTCGGCCTGATTCACCGTAAAGAGATCGGTGGTCATGAACTGCTCGACCCTCAAAAAATTATCTCTCCACTGCGCGCCCTCTTCGGGCTGCACCGACTCCCAGTCGTGAACGGGCTTGCCGTCTTCCTGACGCGCGATCATGGCCGCCGTCAGCGAGCTTAGCCGCTCCGAAATCGAGCGTTTGGACTTCATCGAATTGAACGAGTCGAGAACCCACTGCGAGCCGGTCTGCCGCGACTCGACCCGCTCCTGAATCACGCCGAGGTAACGGTCGACGTCATCGGCGTCGACATCACGATCGAGAAGACCCTCGCGCGCCATAGGC
>CAYFTY010000842.1:0-2552 GCA_964346045.1 uncultured Bradymonadales bacterium
AGATGGCGGTCCGCTTATCGTTGGTACGAAAACCCATCGAAGACCTCGAGCTGGTCAAGGCCTCAGATTCGGTCACCGAAGCAAGCCAATCGCTCGAGAAGGCCCGCAAGGCGTTTGCGGCCGGTCAGCCCGGCATCGCCTGGGAGGCCCTCGAATCTGCACGGGCAAATTTCGAAAAGGTGCGTCACGTCCCGGGGCTTGCTCGCGTGCGGTTCCTGCGGACTACAGGCTTCGGGGATATCGAATCCTACGACGTCGAGAAAGACCCGAAACCTCGAGCCTTGGAACGGAGGCGGACATGGCAGCTTCGACGCGCAGGGTTCGAAGACCTCGGCGAGTACTCCAGTTCGGAGCGACTCTTCATCGCATGGGTCGGCGATGGGCTGCCAGGAATGCAAAAAGCCCTCGAAGCACTTGAAGAAAAGCCTGCGACGCTCTGTAAGAGCCCCGATTTCGAGGAGCCCGACACCGACGGCCCCATCGTCATCGAATAGCGCTTTACACCCTCGTGGGCCGCTCCTAGACTTCTCCCGCACCGCCGCGCGCACCCCTGTATCGGGCGCAGGTGCGCGGGTTTTCAACGGGTGAACCCCACATGATAGGAACCACGGTCGATCGCTATAAGATCGTTGAAGAGCTCGGGCATGGTGGCATGTCCGTAGTGTACCGTGGTGTGGACACGTCGCTCGAACGCGATGTAGCAGTCAAAGTCCTGCATAACCACCTCGCCAGGAAGCTCGAAAATCGCAAGCGTTTTCATCGGGAAGCGAAAGCCATCGCCCGGCTCAAGCACCCCAACATCCTCTCCGTGTTCGATTTCAGCAGCGAAGATGCCGAGCGCTCCTACATCGTCATGGAGTTTGTCGATGGATTGAACCTGCGAGAATTCCTGACGGTCCACGGACCTCCGCCGCCCGAAATGGTCGCGCTCATCGGGGCCGAAATCTGCAAGGCTTTGTCGAACGCCCATGACCACGGCATCATTCACCGCGACCTCAAGCCCGAGAATATCATGGTCTCGGGGGCGGGCGAGTTGAAGTTGATGGATTTCGGCATCGCACACGTGATCGATGCCGAGACGATGACGCAGACGGGTAGTCTGCTCGGGAGCCCCGCTCATATGGCCCCCGAACTCATCGAAGGTGAGAAAGTCGGCCCGCGCGTCGACATCTTTGCCCTGGGCACCGTCCTCTACTGGCTCGCAACCGGCGAGCTACCCTTTGACGGCACGAATGCGCCCCAGGTGCTCAAACGAGTTCTCGAGGGAACCTACGTCGAGGCCGAGGATCTCGACGGACGCGTCGGACACGAACTCTCGGGAATCATCTCTCGGTGCATGTCCCATCAGCCCGAAGACCGGTACGCGACCGTGCGTGAGGCACGGGATGCTCTCCTCGAATTTTGTGAGGAGTGCGAAACTCTCGATGCACCAGAGCTCGAACTTCGTCGCTATCTGACCACGCCGGAGCGCTGGTCCGAGGCATTTCTGGATGACATCGAAGAGCGGCTTCTCACCCGTGCACGCCGCGAACTCGGGCGTAAGAATGTCGCCCTCGCAACCCGCCTCTTCAATCGCATTCTCGCCTACGATCCAGAGAACCCGGAGGTCTTGAAGCACCTGAGCGCGCTTCACCGACGCGAGTGGGCTACTCGAGCGGTTGGAATCGCTGTGGCCGTTGTTCTCGCGGTCATTGCCGTAGTCTACTTTTTCGACGCAAAGCCTGCTGCCCCGCGCGTCGATGACGGACCATCCGATCTCGCAGCCGTCGAGGACGGATCCAGAGAGGCAGAATCCATCACAGCTCTATCGGTCCAAGCGGCCGCGCAATCAGCGCTCGAAACTCAGGCGATCGAAACCGGTGCGTCGGTCGCGGAAAGCGCGGTTTCCGTGACGATGGCGGTCGACAATCGCTCGACGGTGATGGTGACTCCGGCCCTGATCAAGACCCCTACTTTCGTGAGACCGGCTGCCGAAGAAACCGACATGGGCAGAGAAGAGGCTGACATGGACGCCCCGAGTTGGTTATATAAATTCCATCTGGTTCCAGCCGCCGCCGAGTTGAATATCGACGGGCGCACGATTGGATCCTTCGAAGCCCTGAAGGGAATCGAACTCGAAGAGGGGCGCTATCACTTGACGGCGCGAAGCCGGGGTTGCAAGCCTTGGAGAGAACTCCTCGTGGTCGATGGTCCGCAACAACGTCGCATGCCTGTGGTGCTCGAGTGGGAAAAAGGCGTAGTCAAAGTGCTTTCCGATGTCGATTCGGTCGTCTACCTGGGCGATCAGACGACGGATATTGCGCGACGGCTCTCGGCTCGCAAGCCAGCGACCTTTCAATTCGACTTCGGCGACGCAGATCAGAAGAGCATCAAGCGAGTGGTTTTCCGCATCGCTCCTGCCAACGATATGACCAAAGTCGAGCGACATCGAGTCGTCGTCCGCCCCGGAAACGTCGAAAATTTGAACGTCTCCTTTCGCTGATCTTCGTTTTCTTTGCGTCCATGGGCGGGACGGCCCTCGCACAGGGGACGGTCGAAAACGAGAGCTTTGT
>CAYFTY010000843.1:0-2550 GCA_964346045.1 uncultured Bradymonadales bacterium
CGAGTTCCTGAGCCCAGTAGGTCGCCAGGTAGTAGGTACTGTGCCGGTTGTCCGGCTCGTTGACCTTACGCGACGGCGATTTGTTGTTCAGAAGGTACTTCGTGGTGGCATCGCCCAGCGTATCGGCGAGTATCTGCGCCTTCGCATGATCGTAATGGTCGGCGATATGCTGAAAGGATTCCGCGAGCGCAAGATATTCACCGAGTGAGTCCCAACGCAGGTGGCCTTCTTTCTGCATCTGCTGCACATGCTTGGGGGCCGAGCCGCCGGCGCCGGTCTCGAAGAGCCCGCCGCCGTTCATGAGCGGCACAATCGAGAGCATCTTGGCGCTCGTTCCGACTTCGAGGATTGGGAAGAGGTCGGTGAGATAGTCGCGCAATACGTTGCCAGTGGCCGAGATCACGTTCTCGCTCTTGCGCACTTGTTCGACCGAATAGCGGGTTGCGTCGCGCACGTTCATGACCTCGAGCGTGAGCCCATCGGTGTCGAACTCGGGCAGATACGCGTCGAGCTTTTTGATGAGCTCGGCGTCGTGGGCACGGGTCTTGTCGAGCCAGAAAACAACAGGAAACCCGGTCGCTTTCGCGCGGCGTACAGCGAGTCCGATCCAATCCTTGATGGGCGCGTCTTTGGTCTGGCACATACGCCAGATGTCTCCCTCGTGCACCTCGTGCTCGAGTAGTGTGTTGTCGTCTGCGTCAACCACCCGAACGTGGCCCTCGCCCGAGATCTCAAAGGTCTTGTCGTGCGAGCCGTATTCTTCGGCCTTTTTCGCCATGAGGCCGACGTTCTGGACGGTGCCCATGGTGGTGGGGTCGTATGCACCGTGCTTTTTGCAGTCTTCGAAGACTTCGATGTAGAGGTCGGCGTAGCTGCTGTCGGGGATCACGGCCTTGGTTTCCTGAGTTTTGCCGTGCTTGTTCCACATACAACCCGAGGTGCGAATCATCGCCGGCATCGACGCGTCGATGATCACGTCGCTGGGCACGTGCAGATTGGTGATGCCCTCGTCGCTGTTGACCATCGCAAGGTCTGGGCCACGCTCGTAGGCGACCTTGATATCATTCTCGATCTCGGTGCGCTTTTCGTCGTCGAGCTCGCCGAGCTTCTTGAGGACGTCGCCGAATCCGTTGTTGGGATCGACACCGAGCTCTTCGAAGGTCTCGGCGTGCTTCAAGAAGAGGTCTTTGAAGTAGAGGCGTACCGCGTGACCAAAAATGATCGGGTCCGAGACCTTCATCATGGTCGCTTTCATGTGCAGCGAGAAGAGCACGCCGGATTCGCGCGCCGACCGAATCTGTTGGTCGAGAAATCCAAGCAGTTTTTGCTTTTCCAACACGCTCGAGTCGATGACTTCGCCATCGAGCAGGTCGAAATCTGGCTTGAGTACCGTGACGTCTCCATCTTCGGAGACGTGCTCGATGCGCACGCTGGTCGCCTTATCGACGGTGACCGATTTTTCGTTGGATCGGAAATCACCCTCACGCATCGTCGCCACGTGCGATTGGGTGTCCGAGCTCCAATCACCCATGCTGTGAGGATTTCGTTTCGCATATTCTTTGACGGCCTTCGGGGCACGACGGTCGGAGTTACCTTCGCGCAAGACTGGATTCACCGCGCTACCCTTTGCGACACCGTAGCGGTCGTGAATGTCCTGCTCTTCGTCGTTCTGGGGCTCGTCGGGATAGTCCGGCAGATCGAAACCTTTTTCCTGGAGCTCTGCAATCGCCGCTTTGAGCTGTGGCACCGAAGCACTGATATTGGGAAGCTTGATGACGTTCGCCTCGGGCTTTTTGACGAGCTCACCGAGGTTGGCGAGTGTGTCGGGCACCTTTTGTTCGTCGGTGAGGCGATCGGGAAACTGCGCGAGGATCCGGGCCGCGAGTGAGATATCCGCAGGCTCGACGTCGATATCAGCTGGATTGGTGAAGGCATTGACGACGGGCAGAAACGAGTACGTGGCGAGCGCCGGTGCCTCGTCGGTCCGCGTGTATTTGATCTTTGGCTTGTCACTCATGGACTTCTCTGGGGTGCAAGTGTGGGGGTGAGCTCTGGTGCGCAACGTTTTTGCGTAAAGTCGGTCATCCGTCAATGGCAGCGAACGCCATCCGAGGTCCATGCTCACAAATTCGTACTGCGTCGCGTTGTCGCCAGCGAGTTCGCCCAGTTCGTCGACCGCGCCCCACCAGTCGACTTCGCCGACCCAGCGTGGGGTCGCCCCTCATGGTTGCGGAGATGTGATGTTCGAAGTGTAGTGATCATGCGGTGAGAGCAAAAGCGACTCGGCTTGTTCGCCGTGCACAACATGTGAGAAAGTCAGAAAAACCCGTCGAGAGGAGCCCTTATGAAATTCGTCATCCTACTGGCCGCGATCACGTTCACGCTCGTCTCTTGTGGAAGTGATTCCGACGACGAGTCGATCGACAATAATTGCGAGCCGAACGTTCAATGCCAGCCCGGCTCGGCCCTGCAGAGCACGACCTGTCCGAGTTGCACTCCGGTCCCAGACGGCTGCGGAAACACGCTCTACTGCAGACCCGGGGTCGAATG
>CAYFTY010000844.1:0-2550 GCA_964346045.1 uncultured Bradymonadales bacterium
GCCTCCTGGAGACTCTTCAGTTGCGTTGGAAGATACGAAAAGAGCCGGAGAAACGAAAGCATGCTGCCGCGCGGCGGCTGGCCAACGTTCGGCACATCGGCGACCGCAGGTTCCCGATGTTGTCGGGGAGAACTCCGCGTGGAATGTCAAAAGCCCGAAGCCTCGCAATGAGGTGACCGCGGTAAGGCCGCATGCCCATGTGATAATCAGAGTTTCGAGCACTCGGGTTTCGATTCGATCGACCATGTTCTGCGACGCGTCCAAATCATGCCAAGAAGCAGGGCTACGAGTGCGGCGTAGGGCGGATCAGTGTCGGAGCGTTCGACTGTCGCGCAGCAGCCACTATCCGATGAATCCATGGCCGCGGGCTCTCCCTGGTCTGAACTCATGTCGTTCTCTTCACTCATGTCGGCTGATGGCCCCATATCGGCCGATGGACCCATATCGGGTGAACCCATGTCTTCGGCCATACACTCGGGCGCGTCGTCGGCGACACCCGTGCAGTCTTCGTCGATATTATTGCCGCAGATTTCGTCGGCGCCCGGATTGATCCCCGGATCGGTGTCGTCGCAGTCGTCTCGCAGGCAGTAGCCGTCTTCATCCTCGTCGACACAGACGCAGTATCCGTAGTCGGGGACCATGGCGACGTCGATGCAGCTCTCTTGGGACGGGCAGTCGGAGTCGACTCTGCACCAGGCGCGACATGTCCCGGTCGAAGCGCCCTCGTCAGGGATGCAGAGTGCGCCGTCGGCACAGGCCACGCTACCCATCGTTTCGGTTGTGCAGCCCTCGCCGACAGCGACTCCGTCGGAGGCGATGCAGGCCGTCGTGTCGTCGGTGGTGGTGCAGGCCTCGCCGGCTTCGCACTCGCCGCCGAGGAGTTCGCATGGGAGAGAGAAATTATCGATCGTGTCCGTAATCCACGTCACAAAAGCGTCGACGCGTGTATGTACAGCGAATTGGTCGCAATTGGCATCGGTGAAAGAGACGAGACCCGCGACGACCTCTGACCCATCAGCCTGCTGAAACGCAGGAGCCCCCGCATCACCCTGACAGGGACCTTCTCCCGAAAAAGTTGTCGCAAAGCCCTGCATGTCGAGGTCGTCGATCGTTCCATTGGCCAGCCGTTTCACTCCGATGCCCGTTCCGTCTGCATTGGAGCTGCCGTATCCGACCCAGGAGATATCCGATCCGAGGCTCACCGGGGTAGTACGCAATGATGCGGTGGCCATCGATGGAACGGCTTCGGCGAGATGAAACACTGCAATATCGGACCGAGTTCCGTCGAATGACGGATGGACGGCGATCGCATCGATTGCTGTGGCAGTGCAGCCCGCGGTCGTGGGCTCGCGGCAAAAGGACAGGCCCTGAAAAACAGGGTCGGAGCCACCGTCTCCAAAGCAATTCGCGGTCGTGAGGCCCCACTCGGTGGTGACCATCACCCCGGTACAGACGGTTTCGCTCTGGGGGTCGACAATGGCGCCCACCGACTCGTAACCGGTCTCGGGGTCAGCGTTGACCAACGCCATGGCTGACGACGGAGTGAACAAGGCAATAAGAAAGAGATAGAGGCTGAGTCTCATGAGGTCCTTGAGGATAGAGGCCTCTCCACTATAGTAGGTTCAGACTCGTTCTAGAAAGCACGAACATGCCGGCGCGGCCTTCGGCACCGCCGAGGTTTCTTCACGGCAAAAAGGCGTCGGGCGCGTGTTACCGTGGCGATCTTGCGGTCGAAAATTGCGCACGGTACGAATTGAACACGCGACGAGCGCGTGCACGATTTGATGTCGCAGACCAAGACTTCTGAAAAGTGAGGCAATGAAAATGGCAAAGACGATGATTATTGGAGATGGACCGGGCGGACTGAGCGCGGCGCTCTTTCTGGCAAAGAACGGTGTCGATGCGACGGTCGTCGGCCGAGATGACACGCCGATGCACAAGGCGATGCTCTACAATTACCTGGGCATCCCCGAGATCACCGGTAGCGATTTCATGGAGGTGGCTCGCGAGCATGTGCAGCAACATGGGGTCGAACTCAGAGATGGCGAGGTCGTCGCGATCGAAAAGACCGATGACGGATTTGTGGTCGAGACCGATTCGGGCGATGAAATCGCCGGCGACTACCTGGTGCTGGCGCTCGGAAATCGAGACCTGGCGCGTCAGGCTGGAGTCGACCTCGACCACGAAGTAGACCGCCATTGCGCGACGAATGTTCCGGGAGTCTATCTGATCGGTTGGCTCGTGCGGCCCCGTCGTTGCCAGGCCATCATTTCTGCGGGTGATGGAGCCGCCGCGGCACTCGATATTCTCTCGCGCGAAAAGGGCGAGGAATTTCACGATTTCGACGTCGTCGAAGACTGAGCCGTCTTACCCGAGGGGCGTTATGACCTGCGGGCGCGTGCAATTCGACCAATCGGTTGGACCTCGCAGAAGCCTTGCTCCCAGGTTTGGTCTGCGTGGATGTTCCTTCGAAGTCTTTGGCGACGCGCGCGACATTCGAGGCTTTTCGAATCACATCGGCCAATGAATCACTTCGAACTTCGGCCCCCC
>CAYFTY010000845.1:0-2550 GCA_964346045.1 uncultured Bradymonadales bacterium
TGATGAGATGCGCCCCGGCACACTTCACGCCGTCGCGTTCGATGAAGAAATCCAAGAGGCCCTCGCCGAAGGGCGAGCGTTGCTCGACGAAATAAACAGCGACGACATCGCAAAGGCGTACGAGCTCGTCGAAGACGTGGACGTCGACCTGCGCTCGATTCAGTTCTTGAAACCCCTCGACGCGACCCTGCGCGCACTGGATTTCGATCTTCAAGCTCTGGATTGCATGGTGCACGGGTCAGATTCTCTCAGTCCCAGTTGGTGCGCCGATTTGGTCGGGGCCGGCGCCCTGCGCCGAATCGAGAACATTCGAAAGACCATCGAAGACATCGAGGCCCTGACGGTAGAGCTCTCGATTGAAGTTCATTTCGAGGGCCGCGAGTGGGACTCGTCTCTCGAAGATATTCTGGGCTATCTCGGTGCTCTTGCGAGAGGATTCCACCGCGAGATTTTCTAAAGCTCAGGGTCGACCTCTACAAGCTGATCACCTTCACAGAATACGTTGCTTCAGTCCCCACTGTAACCGACGAAGTAGTATTCGCTGGGCTCGCCGTCTTCGTAAATCGGTACGCACACCGCGGTCCATCGCGTCGGAAGCAGTTCAATCAGTCGGTGCGTCTTGTCGAGCACGGTAGCTTTTCCAGGCGTTTCCGTTCCAAATAATTCGACCAGCAAGTCTTCGCCGACTACTGCTGCCTCACCGAATTCGATATGCGTGGTGCGCACACGCTCGCCCTGGTCGGCGAGGACCTCTCGCACCTTACCGGCCGTCTCAGGGTCGAACATGCTGTCGAGCAGCTGCTCTGTCGCCGCGGCAACCGCCTCGTCTTCGACGTCGTTATTCAACGGCTCGATTCGAAGTGGCTTGCTCGCGATGGCCTGCGCACTACCCGGACCGATTGCTCGAGCGCTGAGCCGGCTGCAGAAGCACCGTATCCCAGTCGACCCATCGAAACTCGCCGAACTCACGCAACGCCCAAAGGTATATCCAGTGCTCTATCTTGTGCGCCGTGTCCTGTCGGCACACAAACTCGCGCCACCAGCCCAAGAACGACAAGACCCCGCCGGCATCGCCGACGAGGGTCCTGTTAAGAGAAAGGCCCAGACGGACTCGCCTGGGCCTTCTGAAGCTCCGGCTGCTGGACTCGAACCAGCGACAAGGTGGTTAACAGCCACCTGCTCTACCAACTGAGCTAAGCCGGATTATTTTTCCCCGCAGAGGGGAAGAGTGATTATGCGCATGATGATTTTTGTGTCAACTGATTTTTGAGTCTGGTTTGCATTCCCGGGCTGACACTGACAGTGTCCGCGGCATGGAAGATACCAGGCCTGTGGCAAAATATTGGAAAGACCCGGCGAGCGCGCTGACCCACTTCGCGGGATTTCTTGCAGCCCTGATCGGTCTGGTCGTGCTCTGGGTGCAAACGCCCGGCCCCACCCTGAAAACCGCGTCGTTCATCGTGTACGCAGTCTCGCTCGCCCTGCTCTTCCTCGCCTCTTCGGCCTATCACTTCTTTGACCTCGGTGAAGACCGCAACCTCGTCCTGCGACGTCTCGACCATTCGGCGATCTTCTTGCTCATCGGGGGAACCTACGTGCCTCCGATCGTGCACCTCCTCGAAGGTTCGTGGCGCACCGGCATGCTGACCGCGATCGCGGTCATCGCGGCCCTCGGCGTACTCTTCAAACTCACCCTCTTTCATGCTCCACGCTGGATCGACACCGCGCTCTATCTGGCCATGGGCTGGATCGTCTTTATCCCGGGCAAATTGATGATCGGGCCGATGTCGTCCGAGACCTTCTGGTGGATGATGGTGGGCGGCGCATTCTACACCGTCGGCGCGGTGATCTATGCGCTCAAATGGCCTGACCCGTGGCCTGATACATTCGGGTTCCACGACGTGTGGCACGTATTCGTGCTCGGCGGTGCTGCAGCGCACTTCGGTTTCGTCTATTCGTTTATGGACGTTCCGATCCCCTGAACCGATCGGCGGCACGCCTCATGCCGAATCATCCCCTATGCTGTGAACTAACTCACTTTACAGGGGACCAACATGGCAACACCTCAAGACGTACAGCGAGTCAAAGTCGTCGATTTCGACATGTCGATCGGCAGTCTCATCGGGCTCTTCATCAAGATGGCGATCGCGTCGATCCCGGCACTGATCATTATCTGGTTCTTCACATTCTTGTTCGGAGCACTGGCGATGGCGGTGCTCGGGACCGGCAGCGCAGCGTTTGGCGGGTAGCGTCGACCACGGTGCGAGCGCTCCTGCGCGCACCCGGTGACGAAGAGGCCGGCCGTGGGCATGGATCCCACGCCGGCGGCGTACAGGCTGATCTGGTCTCATTCATATGGACATATCGCCCTTCGTCCATGGACGATGAAGAACGAGACCTGTCAAAAACGAAGTGTGGTTTCGACTTTCGATGCCTAGTTTGACTGATCTCGGGGATACCAGAGCCACGCCTGATAGGGAGCGAAGATCAAAAAAGCGCCGCCCATGAACGCCATTTGATACATCGGGAAGATCACGCCCAGAATCGCGG
>CAYFTY010000846.1:0-2549 GCA_964346045.1 uncultured Bradymonadales bacterium
GGTCGAAACGTTTCCAACGTTCGAGCCAGTTCGCCGTCTATGCGACCTTCGGGTTCATTGCAGCCGCCAGCTCTGTGCTTTTCCATGCGTTACTGACGCATGATTTCAGCATGCAATACGTTGCGTCGTTCTCTGACCAGTCGATGCCGCTCTTCTATCTGATGGGCGCCATGTGGGGAGGACAGGCTGGAAGTCTGCTCTTCTGGACGTCGATCGTTGCGGTATCGATGGCCGCCAACGTCTACATCAATCGCAATAAATACCCCGACCTGATGCCGTGGGTGAACTTCACCTGCCTCATCGTGGTCACGGGCCTGCTGCTGATCCTCTGCTTTGGATCGAATCCGTTCGAGGGCTATTCGGTCATTGATGATCCGCTCAAAGGCAAAGGCCTGAACCCGCTCTTGCAAACTCCCAAGATGGTCGTCCATCCGCCGAGCCTTCTGACGGGCATGGCCACGATGACCATTCCGTTTGGGTACGCAATGGCCGCGCTGATCAGCAAGAACTTCACGAATACGTGGGTCGAGGCCTCGCGCAAGTGGATCCTGATACCGTGGTTCTTCCTCAGCATCGGAAATATGCTGGGTGGTATGTGGGCCTACGAGGAGCTCGGCTGGGGAGGCTACTGGGCCTGGGACCCTGTCGAGAACGCATCCTTCTTACCCTGGTTGACGACGACCGCGCTCATCCACTCGCTCATGATTCAAGAGCGTCGGGGTATGCTCAAGCGCTGGAATCTCGGGCTGATGATCGGCTCGTTCGTGCTCACGATTTTCGGCACCTACATTACCCGAAGTGGACTCATCGAGTCGGTTCACACCTTTGCACAGAGTGATATCGGGCCTTTCTTCCTGACGCTGCTCATTTCGATGATCGTCTTCGGCTTTGGCATGTTCTTCTATCGCTGGAAGGACATGAAGGCCGAGCAGCGCCTCGATAGCCCTGCCAGCAAAGAGGCCGCTTTCATCTTCAATAACTGGCTCTTCATGGCGATGACCGGCGTGGTGCTCTTCGGCACGATGTGGCCTCGCATCAAAGAGGGCATCTGGGGACAGGAGGTCTCAATCGGCCCCGTGTGGTTCAATAAGTGGATGGCCCCAATGGGTCTGCTCCTCTTGCTCCTCATGGGAATCGGAACCGTCATCTCGTGGCGCAGGGCGACGCTGAAGAATTTCAAACGCAATTTCATCATACCGATCTTGACGACCGTCCTGGCAACACCCGCTCTCCTCGCCGCCTACTGGTACGGGCGCGGGCAGGACCTCGGCGTGATTCCCTCGGCGAATGACACTACGTACGCGGTCATGGCGGTCGCGCTGGTCATCTTCGTAACCGCGACCATCTTCGAGGAATTCTTCCGCGGTATCTCGGCGCGGCGCCGCATGCACCAAGAGAGTATCGCTGAAGCCGCCGTCCGACTCGTCGGCAAACAGCGCAGGCGCTACGGCGGATATATCGTCCACCTCGGCATCATCTTCGCGTTCGTCGCATTCACCGGCAACGCGCTGAAGATCGAAAAAGATGTTTCGTTGATGCGTGGTGAATCTGTGGTCGTCGGCGACTACACGCTCACCTATGAAGGCTTAAGCGAACGAAACGACCAGGAGAAACGGCTCGTCATCGCAGATATGCCGGCCGAGAGAAATGGGGAGTTTCTCTACAAACTCCATCCCGGAAAAGCCATCTTCCACGCATCGCCCGAAATGCCCACGAGTGAGATCGACATCCGCTCGGGAGTCCTCGAAGACCTCTACGTGGCACTGGTGAACTACGAACCGTCCGGCGATAGAGCAGCTTTTAAGGTCTACGTTGCTCCCTTTACGTGGTGGTTCTGGTTCGGGGCGGCAATCCTCATATTTGGCACGTTTGTGTGCATGTGGCCTACGCGCGAGAGCATCGAGTCGTTGAAGTTCACTCCGGGCAACATAGCCCGCATTGCGGTGGTCGGGGCGTTTGCGTCGCTCTCGTTCCTTCCGATCGTCATGCTCGCGATCGAGTCGAACACCGAATGGGGTTCGGCATTGCGTTATGAGTACATTTCGCAGTACGAAACGCCCGATGATTCACCATTACTGGTGGGTGAACCTCTCGCTGGCGACGCGGATGGCTCATGACGCTCCTACTCATTTTTCTTTCGGCCGCTTTTGCCGTCGCCGCGCTCTACTTCGCGCTCGCGCCCTTTCTGGCGTCGCGCGAAGACCAGGCGCGAGCCGAGCTCATCGACGATGAACTCAAGAAAGTCGAGCAGCTCGTCGCTACCAAGGCGATGTTGTTGCAGTCTTTGCGCGAAATCGAATTCGAATTCGAGACCGCCAAGATGTCGCCTGACGACTACGAACGCTTTCGAACTTCGCTCGAAAGACAGGCCCTCGGTGTGATGCGTGAGCTCGACCGCATCCACGGTGGTCGTGGCTGGGAAGAAAAGATCGACCGCGAACTCGAAGAGAGACTCGGCCGCCCGCTTGCGCTCGACGAAGACGCCGAGGATACCGAAGTGGCGGCGGATTCATCGACGGAAGCCGATGCTGAAGCCCACGAAATGGACC
>CAYFTY010000847.1:0-2548 GCA_964346045.1 uncultured Bradymonadales bacterium
GAATCAAGAGGATCAACATGCCGATGCGATCCTTGAGTTTGGTCGCCAGAAAGCGCCGGCAGAGCGTGAAAAATTGCCGAAAGGTAAATCGCGGAGGCTTTCTCTCGTCTGAGCCGGTCACGTCGACGACCCCCGACCGATTCTTGCGCCGATCTTGGACGTATTCCTCGTGATAGCGGCTCGAACGATAGCGGGCGGCAAAGGTTTCCATCGGCTCGCCCGACCGCTTGGCATTCATCAGCGGACGCATGCAACTCCCGGGGTCGGCGAGTATCGCCTCGGCCTCGGGCGTATTCGGCCTGACTTCGGGATGAAAATAGAGCATCGAGTCGGGATAGGCCGGGCCGTAATAGACCTCTTCGCCCTCGGCGATGTAGAGCACGTTGTCGAGCTGGCGATAGGCCTGCAGCGACGGCTGATGGATCGTGAGCAAGATCGTGCGGCCACCGTCGGCGAGTCGACGCAGAAGGCGCACGACATTGAGGGCGTCTTCGCTGGCGAGGCCGCTGGTCGGCTCGTCGAGACAGAGGAGCGACGGTTGTGTGAGCAGTTCGAGGGCGAGATTGACTCGCTTTCGCTGCCCTCCCGAAATACCTTTGCGCTCGGGCGTCCCGATGCGCAGATCATGAATATCGTCGATCTCGAGATCGGTGAGCACCTCGTGGATGCGCTGGTCGATCTCTTCGTCGCTCGTATCGGGTGGAAGCCTGAGTTTGGCCGTGTAGTAGAGCGCCTCGTAGACGGTGAGCTCGCGGTGGATGATGTCATCTTGCGGGACATACCCGATGGCACCGCGATAGCGATCGTAGTTCTGTCTGAGATCGTCGCCGTTGACGACCGTGCGTCCGTACGTCGGCTTGAGATAACCGATCAACGACATCAAGAGGGTCGTCTTTCCCGAGCCCGAAGGCCCCATCAGCCCCATGAATTCTGTCGGATAGACCGTAAACGATATCCCGTCGAGCAACCGTATGGTCTCTTTGCCGTTCTTGACCTCGACCCGCAGGTTTTCGGCCTGCAGCAGGATATCTCCACGGTAGCTCCGCTGGATGTGGCCTCGCGCGAGGTCGAGTCGCACGGCGTACGAGCCAAAGCTGATCGTCTGGTCGGGCTCGATCTTGGCGCGCCGAATCTTCTTGCCGTCGATGAAGGTGCCATTGGCGCTGCCGAGATCCTCGATGAAGGTCTCACCGCTCGAGCGAATCAGTCGGGCGTGATGGCGCGAAATCTGCGGCGCATCGATGACCACGTCATTGTCGTCGCCACGCCCGATGGTCACGATGCTCTTATCCATCGGAAGCGGCAACAGGCCGCCCTCGACGGCATCCTGCTTGCCGGTATTCAGGAAGTCGCGCAGACGAGCGACTGGAAAGCGATAGCTTCCCAAAAAGAGGACATCGTCGTCGGTGACGATCGCCTTCTTGATTGGATTATGGCGTTCATTGACGAAAAGACCGTTCGATGAGCCCAGGTCTTCGACTTGCCACCCCTGTTCGGTGCGCGTGAGCCTTGCGTGATGGCGCGAAATCTGGGGAGCATCGAGCACGATATCTGCGTCGGCTTCGCGGCCGATCACGATTGGTTTCTGCAGCGTCGCCGGAACCTCGATCGCTTCGGTCACCTTGTGGTTTGTCGTGAGTCGCAGCTTTTCGAGCACGTCCGAATCGAGTTTGAAGCTGTAGGAGCCCAGGCCGATGAGGTCTCCGGGACTCACGTACACCCGGTCGATGGAGTATCCATTGACCTTGGTGCCATTGGTCGAGTTCAGATCTTCGAGCACATATTTATGGTCGATACGGGCCAGGCGCGCGTGGCGACTCGAGACCATCGGACGTGGGATCACGAGGTCGTTTTCGGCATCGTAGCCGATACGCATCACCTGGGCCGACACCGGGATTTCAGGCGCCGAGGTGGGCGACGGCATCGCGATATCATCCGGCAGACGAATCTCGTCTTCGGTCGACTTGCCGGTCTCACGCGGCTTCTCATGACTCTGAGTCGTTCGAATATCGTCGAGCGTGGTGTCCGGCGTGGCCGGCTCCTGCCGATTGCGCCCCATCACGGTCGAGAGAGCAGCCCTCATCTTCTGGTCGACGAGCTGCGCCGAAATCTCGGGCCGAGTCGTCTCCTTTTGAGCCGCTTCGAGGACCGGCGCCAGCGTCAATCCGCACGACTTGCATACGGGCGCATCGACGGCGTTTTCGGTGCCGCAATTGGGGCATGCTCGGGACATGGCGAGAATATAACCGTAAGCCACAGATTTTGGCCAGCCCGAGGGCACGCATCTGCCTCGGGGAGAGTGGTTCGACGTCGCCAAAATTTGAAGTAGCATGAAGACCCTCTCGTCACATTCACCTCGCGCGGAGTCGAGCTCAACCGTCGACCGACCCTGAGGATTTCGACGATCAAGACCTCGACCCCATCCCCGACGAGCGCGATCAGGGAAAGCAAGGTCGAAGGGATACGTTCGATAAGGTAAGCTGCCGCCATGAGGACGCGCGAAAAAATCGGCGGGTTTGTGATTGAAAAACGCATCGCCGTGGGCGGG
>CAYFTY010000848.1:0-2543 GCA_964346045.1 uncultured Bradymonadales bacterium
GCTCGGATCTTCCTCCCGTGGGGAGGAATTGTCGGCCTTCGGCCGGTCGGGTACTCGGTTTGTGTGCCGCTCCTATCCTCGCTTTCGCTCGGATCTTCCTCCCGGGGGGAGGAATCGTCGGCCTTCGGCCGGTCGGGTACTCGATTTGTGTGCCCCTCCTATCCTCGCTTTCGCTCGGATCTTCCTCCCGGGGGGAGGAATGTTCGGCCTTCGGCCGGTCGGGTACTTGTTTTGTGTGCCCCTCCTATCCTCGCTTTCGCTCGGATGTTCCTCCCATGGGGAGGAATTGTCGGCCTTCGGCCGGTCGGGTACACGTTTTGTGTGCCCCTCCTATCCTCGCTTTCGCTCGGATGTTCCTCCCATGGGGAGGAATTGTCGGCCTTCGGCCGGTCGGGTACACGTTTTGTGTGTCCGTTCGTAAAGCCGCCGGTGACCGTATTGCTCGCTGAATCGGGTGAATCGGTGGGCGAAGTGTTGCGCGGGGTGGGGCTAAATCTCTTTGGCTTGTGTGCCGCACGCGCTGGGCGACCGCACGGTCGAGTGCAAGCGTCTCTGTGATGTCTCAAAAACAGCAGAGGCTCAGAATCGGAAACGCGGTCGAGCTGCAGCACTTCGGTGAGGACCTCGCTCGAGAGTTCGATCGTCTTTCCCGACATGGCCAGCGTCGGCATCCACCATGCGAGAAAGCCATCGGGGACCTCGCCAGCATCCTTCCTCAGAAGTTCGGAATCATTTTGTCGATTCGCTTCAGGTCTTCGGCCTTTTTCTTTCGATTCTCTTTCTTGCGCGACTTCTTGGGACGCTCGACACGTTTTTTGCGTTTGATCGTGCGCTTGATGCGTCGCTTAGGCTTCTTTTCGACGGCGGGCCGATCGGGAAGATCGAGCACCGCAAGCACGCCCGGGTCACCGGGGTCGAAACGCTGGGGCTCTTCTTCGGCGAACACATCGATGCGCCGCAAACGGCTTTCGAGAATGTAGTCGGTGGGCTCGTATTCGCCCCAGAGCATCCACGCGGTGACCATCTCTTCTTCGACGACGAATTCTTCTTCGACCAATTCGAAATCTTCGGCTTCGTCTTCGTCGAAGATCATCTTTTCAGATTCGGTCGCGTTTTCGGCGAGCCATTCTTCTTCGCTGAGCGCCGACGCCGACGTCGAGCTCGTGAATGAATCCTTGAGGCTGAATATGGCGATGACCAGGATGACGACGCCGATTGCGATCAGGGTTCCATAGGCCTGACTCTCGGATTGCGTCACCGCGGTCTCGGTGGGCACCCGCCGGGGCTCGACCCGCGGTTCTTCGGAAGGCGGCTGCACCCCGAGCCCTCCAGAATCTTCACCCTGGAGCGTGTCGGCCTCGCCGAAGATTCGCATCTCTTCGGTGGACGGCCCTGCCTGGACTCCGGCCGGATTGTCCAGATCCGTCACGGTCTTTTCGTTGCCGCCTAGATAGTCCCGGTCGCCCGACGCCAGGTGCACCATGAAGCCCGCGATCTCGGCGGACCCAACGCGAGAAGTGGCCGAATGAAGATATTCTTCGATGGCATTGGCATCTCTTCGGCCGTCTGAAACCGATCTTCAGCCTTCTTTTCGACAGAGCGGTTGATGATGCCGACGAGTTCCCACGGTATGCCGCGTCGGATGTCGCGCGGGTCGGGCGGATCATCGTTCAAAATCGCCGAAATGGCTCTCAGCTCGCGTCCGAACGGACTCTGATTGGTGAGCAATTCGTAGAGCACGACTCCGGCGGCAAAAATATCGGCGCGACGGTCGATGGCCTCCTGTTCGACTTGCTCCGGTGCCATGTAGGACAGCTTGCCCTTGACGACCCCCGTCTGGGTTTTCGTATGTCGCTCGACCGCCTTGGCGACTCCAAAGTCGACGAGCTTGACCACCCCTCCGTTCGAAATCAGCACGTTATGAGGAGAGACATCTCGATGAACGACCCCGAGAGCGCGCCCGTCTTCGCTGAATTCGTGCGCAAAGTGCAGGGCATTCAGGACGTCGGCCACGATACGCGCCGCAATCGGCACGGGAATGAAGACATCGTGCTTTTCGGTGAGCTCGAGAATATCCGCGAGGTCCATCCCGTCGATGAACTCCATCGCGATGAAATACTCGTCGTCGTGTTCTCCGAGCTCGTAGATCTGGGCGATGTTGGGATGCGTGAGCTTCGAGGCAATCGTCGCTTCGTCGAGAAACATCTGCGTGAAGCGATCATCGCGTGCCAGATGCGGCAGAATTCGCTTGATGGCGAGCTCACGCTTGAATCCTGCAGGCCCGGTCTGCGTGGCCGTCCATATCTCAGCCATCCCGCCGGTCGCGACGAGGCGCTGCAATTCGTAATTTCCGATCGTATTGGTCACGTGTACGGCACGGCTCCGAAGACGCGTCAGTTTATCTGGTCGAGACTCAAAGCCCAAGCGCAGCGCAAGAGGATCATCCATGCCGCCGCCGAATGGGCATGTTCGATCGAGTCAGGCGCGCTCGACTGCGTCGACATCTTTCCCAGAGCCCCTATCTGTCGACTGCGTCGACATCT
>CAYFTY010000849.1:0-2541 GCA_964346045.1 uncultured Bradymonadales bacterium
AGGCGCTCGGACGGCTTGTTCCGTGGCCGAAGCTAGAGGCGCCGCGCGAGAAATATTCAATTATTGTAGGAACACCTTGGGCGCTGCGCCACATTCTCGACGTCAATCTACGCTGTATTGCGCGCTGCGAACTGCGTCGTCTCGACCGAATTCACGTCGTACTTGATCGGCCGCTCAAACCTGGGATGGAGGCCTTCGCAGACAAGGTTCGTTCACGCTGGCGGTCGTTGCCTATCCACGTTCAGTGGCACGCGACAATCCCTGGGGTGTTGGCCGAGCGCACGAATGTCAGCACATTCTTCAACGGGATGAACATCCTTACCGCGCTCAGCGAGTGCCGCTCACGCGCGATGGTTCTGCATGACTTCGATCTGTATCCTCTTCGACGAGATTATTTTGAGCTGCTCGCGTCACGCATTCTTGATGACGACTTGCGATTCGCGGGGCTTGAGCGAACGTCGTTCGACGGGTTGACTGAAGATGATGAGATTTATGGCACGTGGGGCCTTGCAATGGATGCGTGTTGGTTACGCAACGAGATCCGGCCGGCCGATGTTCTCCATCGGTCGCACAAGCTTCCCGACGGGCGGCGAACGATGCTCGACCCTTTCAGCTGGCTGCAGTTGCACGAGCCCCGCAGGGACGGCGTCCGCGGCCTGAGCCCAGAGGACGTGTGCCACGTCAAGAACCTCTGCAGCACTTACCTCCGGATGAGCAGAGGCCAGCGGGTCCGCGTCGCCTGGCGCGTGCACTACCTCGTGTACCTTGAAGACGTCGCAGAAGATACGACGAAGCGCATGGAAGACCTTACACGAACGATGCTCGCGACAAAGGGCTGCGAACTCACGGTGCACGGACAAATGGTTGACTTTTCCGGAGTCGACTGGACCTGTTCGAATGTACTCGAACGAGAATTGAATTCGATGGAGACGATGCTCTTTGGCGAGATGCGTCAGGTCGTGGCTGAGTTCATCGCGGCGACACGCGCGTTTCTTCGAGTCCCCGTTGAAAGCAACGGCCCATCCAAGGCACGCTGATGTCACCGCTTGTCCACCTCGCGTTGATCGGGTGGCTCCCGGTTGTCTTCCTGATGTTCTCGCTCCTTCGGCCCCGGGTTGCGGTCGCGGCCTCCTTCGCGGCCGGATGGTGTTTTCTCCCGGTTGCGGGGTACTCCTTCCCCGGTTTTCCCGACTACAACAAGCAAACGGCCACGACGTTCGCCGTCCTGCTTGCGACCGCCGTATTTCATACCCGGCTGCTAGCGAGGTTCCAGCCCCGATGGATCGATCTACCGATGGCTGTATGGTGTGCCGCCCCGATGATGAGCAGCCTCCGGAACGGCCTCGGGGCTTACGACGGGGCATCGGCCGTGCTCGGAACTGTGGCGATGTGGGGAGCGCCGTACTTCCTTGGGCGTATCTACTTCACACGGCTTGGACAACTCAAAGACCTCGCTTTTCCGATCATCGCGTTCGCGTTAATCTATGTCCCGCTGTGCTTGTACGAAGTACGCATGAGCCCGCAGTTACACACGCAGGTCTACGGTTTCCATCAGCACGTCTTCGCCCAGACCAAGCGGTTCGGCGGCTGGAGGCCCACGGTCTTCATGAACCATGGCCTCCAAGTCGCGCTGTGGATGATGACCGGTTTGGTCCTCGCGTGGTCTGCCGGCGTCATCGGCCGCGTCCGCCGGATGCCGCTCTTTGGTACCAAGGTTCCACACATCGCCGCCATCGTTCCCCTTCTCGTTACGCTGATGCTCGCAAAGAGTGTTGGCGCCTGGTTCTTGGCGGCGGGTGGGATCGCCGCGATGCACGCCTCGAAGATCATGCGATCCAGTCTCCCCATCGCCTGCATTACTCTCGCGTGTATTGGCTACATGGTCACGCGTGGAACGGGCGTGTGGTCCGGTGAGAACTTGGTCGAACTCATGCGAACTGTTGTT
This sequence comes from uncultured Bradymonadales bacterium, assembly GCA_964346045.1. GTDB lineage: Bacteria > Myxococcota_A > Bradymonadia > Bradymonadales > Bradymonadaceae > CAYFTY01. Next base: position 1,946 of record CAYFTY010000849.1, read on the forward strand.
AACGATGTTAAAGCCGGCAGTCTCCGGTATCGATTCGACAACGAGAACATCCTTGTCGACAAGGCACTGCAAACACCGCTCTTTGGATGGGGCGGATGGGGCAGGAGTCGGGTGTACGACGACACCGGTAACGACATCTCGGTCACCGACGGGCTCTGGGTGATCGCGATCGGCCAAAACGGCCTCCTCGGTCTGACCTCGCTTTACACGGCTATGCTGCTTGGACCGACGATGCTCGTGTGGCGTTGCTCGCCCAAGTTTTGGAGCCGCTTCCCAACTACGGCTTTGGGAGCCGGGCTCGCTGTAGCGACTTTATTGAGCGTCGCCGACTCTCTTCTGAACGCGATGATGGTGCCTGTCATGACGCTCGCGATCGGCGCGATGTCCGGAGTCGTGGTCAAAGCCGATGATTTCCCGACTCGACGCCCCGGCCAAGCCATCGCTTCGCGATGACCCCTCTCGCAATTATCATCCTCAACTACCGGACGCCGGAACTCACTCTGGACTGTATTGGTACCGTCGCCGAGCAAGCACAGCAGCTCGGTGGTCGTGTCATCGTTGTCGATAACGACAGCCAGGATGGCTCCCTCGAAACC
>CAYFTY010000850.1:0-2540 GCA_964346045.1 uncultured Bradymonadales bacterium
GTCATCGGAGAGGCGACATCGGCTGCCGACGGCAGCTTCCGAATGATCATTCCTGCGGAGGCTGCTCAGCAGGCTCTCCCGTGACCACATCGGCCGTACGCGCTTGTAGATCACGGCGCGTATCCATCAGCAGTCGGTAGGTTTCGGGAAACTCTTCGGCGTCACAGCGCACCGTCCATGTGCGCAACGGTTCTTCCCAACTCGGCTTGATCGTCTTGAGTCGACCGGCCTCCATCAGAAGCTGCCTGGCCATCGCCATACAGTCTTCCGACGCCTCTTTTTGAGAACTCAGCAATTCGCCCGTGTAGGGATCCCACACCCGGTCAGCTGCCAGCCCCGTAAACGCTCCGTAGAGCATCGGTCCTGTCAGAGCGGCTGTGGCCAGCCCGAGAATCGCGAAGCCCACTCGCCGCAGGCGTTTGATCCGCGGCGGGATATTGCGTTGATCGCCCTTTTTCTTGGACTCATCGGTCATATTCAACATGTAGCGTGCGGGCCGCATCTGGACAACCGCCGGCGCCAAGAAAACCGCAAACCGGCCATGAAGGCCGGTCTGCACCAGATAGGACAGCCGACGCCTGCGCCGGAGCCATATCTCATCGAGCCATCTCTAGCTGACTTTGTCGATCGCCACCTGAATTTCGTCGATACCCGGAAGATCTTTGACGTGCTCCCGCGACATTTTCCATGCCGTCTCGAGGATCCAGCTCACCGAGCGGTCCTGGCGCAGAGCCTCTTGTTTCGTCTCGTTGAGTACTTCTTCCGAAAAATAGAGAGTCAGCTTCTTCTTTGCTGCCATTTTCCTTCCGTGGAAATGGTTCGTGTGAACGTCCTGTTCGTAGGACAACTTGATGATCGGGGTGCGGTCCACCGTGGGTCTCGCACGTTGTCCTACATGTAGGTACACCTTACGCGGGACTGGGCGAGCGTCAAAAAATTTCGTAGGGCGTTCTCTGAGAGACGCGCGTCCGCCCCATTTCATGCGGCAGTGAGGAAGGAGTGTCAGCAGCGAGAGAAAACCTCGAGCCATTTCTAGAGAATTTACTCGAAGAAATTGACCTCGACGAAAGGCGCAAAGCAGATCCGGTTTCGCTGGTCTGGAGGGCCGAAGCATCGCAGCGCGAGGTGGCCGCCCTGCTCATCAGCGGGCTCGCCTACGGACAGGTGGCTGTCCTCAAAGAAGCAGCGGTCCGGATTCTCGACCTTGTGAATTGGAGGCCGCGCGACTTCGCAATCCACTCGACTGATGACGAGCGCGCCGAAGTCTTCGAGGGCTTCGTGTATCGCATGACCCGCGGGCCTGACGTCGCCGATCTCTTCGCAGGCATGGGGAGCCTGCTTGCGGAGTACGGGACGCTCGAGGACGCCTACCTTGAAGCCCGTGGTGATGCGCGCGGCCAAGAAGGCCATCTCGAAGCCGCCTCGGCGCTCGTGAGTGAGATTCGCGCCCGCCGCGATCGGCAAGAACTCGCTCGTGGTTTCAAATATCTCTTGCCAGACCCTGCGTTGGGAAGCACGACCAAGAGGTTGCATCTCTTCTTTCGGTGGATGGTGCGGGGTCCCGACCCCGTCGACCTGGGGATCTGGTCGCGAGTTGACCCGGCGGACCTCGTGATGCCGCTCGATACTCACACCAGCCGGATTTGCCGCTATCTAGGACTCACGCAACGAAAATCTCAGGACGTCAAAGCTGCACTCGAAGTGACCGAGAGTCTCTCTGCTTTCGATGCTGACGATCCCCTGCGGTACGATTTTGCGATCTGCCATCTGGGCATCTCGGGGCAATGTATCCACAGACGCAGCGACGAGCATTGCCCGTTCTGTCCGATCGAGCCTGTCTGCCAGCTCGAATGACCGTACAAGATCTGCTTTGATGGTGGTTGCTGGATTTCGACTGCAGCTCGCTCAGGGCACGGTCGAGACGACCTCGAACGCAACGACCTGGATGTCGGCGACGAATTTCGTCGAGAGGATCGACGCGATAATCAACACGAGGTAGCCAAGCACGAAGGCGGCCGTGAGTTCCTTCCAGTTTCGTCCCTTCGAGATCACCGCCACGAACGTCAGCGTCAAAAAGAAAGTGATCGCCAGAAGCCAGGCCATCAGATAGGGCTGAAAGGTGGTGATCAAGGCCACCGGCTGGGTCCATCGCTCCATGCTACTCTCGGGCCTTCTCTGCAATCGAAGAGAGATTCAGGTAGTTGATTGTAAAATGAGCGATGATCGGTGCAAGGACGTTACCGGTGAAAAGATAAGCTCCGCCGATGACGAACCCCATGACGATCGCCATGACGGTCCACGGCCAGAAGATTTTCCAATTGGGGCCGATATGCATGAGGCCGAACGCAATCGCCGCCACGGCGAGGCCAGCAAATCCGCTTCCGTCAAAGAGGCGATCGGTCAGTACCTGCTGCAAAAACCCACGAAAGAATAGCTCTTCGGCGACACCGCTGGTAACCGCGAGCACCAGCACGTCCCAGTGATTCAGCGGGCCGAGCAGGCGCGCGAACTCAGAACTCAAACGCCTGGCCCACTCGGTG
>CAYFTY010000851.1:0-2539 GCA_964346045.1 uncultured Bradymonadales bacterium
GGTTCGTCTTCGGCCGATGGTTCCGGTTCTGCCTGAGGTGGATCGTCGTCTTCGGCCTCGCTTTCAGGCCAGTGAGGGATAGCCGGCTCGTCTGCGACGGCAGGTGAGTCCACGGCATCGGCGGGATCGTCGGACTCCACAGTTTCTGAAGACACGAAATCACCGATTGGATCGTCGGCTTCTGCCGCTTCAGAAATCTGCGACTGCTCGGATACGAAATCGTGAATGGGATCGGCGGCATTTCCGCCATCCAGAGGGGGCTCGGGAGTGGCTGGTTCCGACTCCGCTTTGGCCACAACATCGCTGATTGGATCATCTGCAGGGGGTTGTGATTTCAGGACCTCTTTGACCGGCTCGGCAGATGCATCGTTCTCTTCTTTCGAAATAACACCGTCTTCGCTCACCCCCACCGGAAACGAAGAAAGGCCGTCGCGATCCACAGCGACGTCGGGGATTTCGAGTTCTCTGGCGGGCTGGTCGAGCGCGCCCTCGAGTAGTGACATCGCGGTCTTCCCACTCGATGCCGAAAAACCCGAAGAACGGCGATCTCGATAACGCACTGCCTCGCGCTTCGGCGCCTCTTTTTTCTGGGTGCGGTAGCTCGCGAGCTGTGTCGTATCGACATAATCCGAGAAAACGACGGGTGCGCCCACCTCGATACCGGCACCGGTTGGTTTGCCGAGTTGGCCGCTGGGTTCGAGTTCGGCATTCCAACGCTTGATCGTGCCGTCGCTCGAGAGGCTCATGAAACCGTCCTCAAATGGCGTCAGTGCTTCGACCCAGTCGGTGTGCTCGGCGTAGGTCTCGACAAGACCGGGATCGCGCCAATCCCAGACCATGATCTTATGGTCGTAGCCGGCCGAAATCAGGCGACCCTCCATGAAGAGCAGATCGGATACGTAGTCGCTATGGCCTTCGAAGCAGAGCCGCGGTGTGAGCTCGGGTGCGTCGAAGAGACCAATGGTCGTATCCCACGACGCACTCACGATCACCGAATCGTCGGGAGACCACTCGACATCGACGACCCAGGCGTAATGCGAGTACTGGACCGAGACAGGTGCAGATTCGCCATCGACATTCCAGAGGTAGACACCATTATCAATGCCGCCTGCAGCGAGATAGGTTCCCGAGTTCGAAAACGCCAGTGAAAGCAACCAGCCCTCGGCGCCTTTCAGCGATTTTTGCGGACTCAAAACGTTGGGCGCCAGCAGTTTGTCTTCGAATACGGGTACGTCTCGAACCTCGGGAGGTAGAGCAGGCTCGACGGCTCGCTCGCCCTCTTCGCCTCGCTCGTCTTCGACGGGTGTAGAGGGTTCGTCAGCGTCCGCCGATTCAACGACGGAATCGGCCTCGGCGGCTTCTACTTCAGCCTCCGAAGGTTCTTCGGAGTCGCCATCCTGAGAACTCGTCTCAACGGCCTGCTGGCTTTTCGGGTCGGCGTGCTCGCTTTCGTCGTAAACCACCGAAAAGAACTGCAGAACGTCTTCGGTCGTCACGTCCGCAGCCTCGACCTGACTCGCACTCGATGGGTCATCGAGCGAAAAGAAATTGAGCACGTCCTGTGCCGTGACTTCTTCGCTCCCCTCGACGGGGAAGAGTTCCTCCCCCTGCACAGGCCAGAGACATATCGCCAGGTCACGGCCCGACGAGGCGATCTGCGTGAGCTCGTCGTTCACCGCAAGCGCGACGATGGCATCAGAATGTCCATGGCCCACGGTCGCCAGCGGCTTGTCTCCGCTGACATTGATGAGCATCAAGAACCCCTTCTCGTCGCCGGCGACAAAGAGAGACTCGTCGGTCGAGGGATCGCGCATCGCAAAGGCTGCCGTAATCGCGGTGCGGAAGCTGTGCTGCCAGATCTCCTCGAAACTCGCGTCCTCACCCGAACGTATGCGCCAGCAGACAATCCGACCGTCTCGCGAGAGGGAGAGCAGCTCGTCGTCGCTTCGGAAATGGAGTGCGGCGAGCCCCAGCCCCGAGAGAGGAATACGCATCAGGGGTTCGTCAGCCTCTTCAGACCGAAGATCCCAGACGCCCACATAGAGCGCACCATCGTCGCGAGCCATGAGCGTCCCGGACGAATTGAATGCAAATTTCGGTCGTTTGAGCATGGGATGCCCGTCACCAAAACATAGGGCGAATACGGTCCAACTCTACGATATGCATCGCAAGTGCGAAAGGCATCGCGAGCCAATTCCGAGTCACGATGATTGCGCGATCGTCGTGGCCCGCGCACAATCGATACATGCACCGAGATTGTTCCATCGGATTTTCCGGAACCCTGGCGCTGACCCTCCTGGTCATCTCCGTGAGCTGTGCAACCGAGGCCGACCCGCTTCCTCGCGTCGATCAGGCCGCCCGATACGCCAAACCGCTGGGCTATCTGGAATGGATGGTGCACACCGAACGATTTCGTCCGCTGCCGCTCGAAGTCAATCACGAGCGCCGTCCCGACTCGTGGCTTTTGTGGCGGGCAGAGGGAAAGCCACTGGCGCCCCGAATCCACGCCCCCCGGGGGGGGGTGGGTGGTGGTGGCCAG
>CAYFTY010000852.1:0-2534 GCA_964346045.1 uncultured Bradymonadales bacterium
AGACTGCGGATCGATAAAGCCCCAGGGCCGCGCGTAGATCCGGGTGCCGAAAATTTCGGGGTCCGCGAAATTATCGAGCATGACCTGTGCGCCACCGTAGGTCGTGTTCACATTCGTGTGTAAACCGAACGCAAAATTATCGGGGCTGACGACGTTGAAATAGTTGTTGACGATGGTTCCGTGCCCGACCGTCATCGCACCCAACTCTCCCAGTCTGACGTGGAGCGGTTCAGAGGGGTGTCCGTATTCGACGAATCGCAGGATGCGGAGATAATCCGAGACCTCGTCCCAGTCTTCTTCGCGCAGCGTATCGTCACTCTCGGGCGGTTCGTCGATCACGCGCCAACGGAGCGGCAACTGGACCCCAAACCGAAGGTTGGTCGTGCAGGGACCATCAGGACACGCAACCCGCGGGACGAGGAACCCTAGACCGAGTCCGAGACGAGTGGTCAGAAACCAGTCTTCATCGATTTGGCCAAAGCCCGCCTCGACCGCGAACTGACCGTTGCTCTCGGCCGATGGGGGAGTACTGGCCAGATTCGACTGGGCCCTCGCCGATAGAGAAAACGCCGCGCATGCCAACGCAACAAGCGAGGCGACGAGGCGTTTGAGTTTTGAGCGATGGGCGGTCAAGGCGACCCCGTTCAGAGGCTGGTCGTCGGGCGTCCGATGCTGTCGTAGTGGAAGCCGAGCTCCTTCATCTTGGTCGGTCGATAGAGATTGCGACCATCGAAGATCACCGGCGCGGCGAGTTCTTCTTTGATGCGCTCGAAGTCAGGGCTTCGATACTGGTTCCACTCGGTGAAGATCATCAGGGCATCGGCACCCGAAAGAACCTCGTATTCGTCGTGGGCGAATTTGACCTTTTCGCCAAAGTGTTCGAGTTCGCTCGCCGCGTTGTCGAGAGCGATCGGGTCGCTGGCGAAGACCGTTGCTCCGGCCTCGACGAGTGCTTCGATTCCGACCAGCGACGGCGCCTCACGGACGTCGTCGGTGCGAGGCTTGAAGCTGAGTCCCCAGACGGCAATGCGCTTTCCTTTGAGGTCGCCAAAATAGCCGCGCGCAGCTTCGACGAGTCGAAGCTTCTGGCGCACATTCGTCGTGTTCACGGCGTCGAGAATCTGGGTGTCATAGTCATTCTCTGCACCGAGTCGCGAGAGGGCTCGAACGTCTTTCGGGAAACAGCTTCCGCCGTAGCCAACACCCGGGAAGATGAAGTGTGGTCCGATACGCTCGTCGAGGCTCATGCCGACGCGAACACGCTCGACGTCTGCGCCGACTCGGTCGCAGAGGTTTGCGATCTCGTTCATGAACGAAATCTTCGTCGCGAGCATGGCGTTCGAAGCGTATTTCGTCATCTCCGAGCTTCGCACGTCCATGTAGACGATACGTTCTTTGCGCCGCATGAATGGCCGATAGAGTTCTCCGACGCGCTCGCCAATTTCTTCGGTCTCAGAGCCGATGATCACGCGGTCTGGCGACTGAAAGTCTTTGACCGCCGAGCCCTCTTTGAGAAATTCGGGGTTCGAGACCACATGGACCGGGATGTCGGTCTTGGCGTTGATGACTTCTTTGATCTTGTCGCATGTGCCGACCGGAACGGTCGACTTCATCACGACGATCTTCTCCTCGTTCATGTACTCGCCAATGGTCTCGGAGACCTGAAGTACGTATTTGAGGTCGGCGCTGCCGTCATGATCCGAAGGGGTACCCACCGCGATAAAGATAATTTCGGAGCGCCGAATCGCGCTCTGCGCATCGGTCGTAAATAGTATGCGGTTATCTTCGACATTGCGGCGAACGATCGGCTCGAGGCCCTCTTCGTAGATGGGAATGCGCCCGTCGTTCAAGAGAGCGATCTTTTCCGAGTCGATATCGACGCAGGTGACGTGATTTCCTGCGTCTGCGAGGCATGCGCCCGTGACTAATCCAACGTATCCAGTACCGATGACAGCAACTTTCATTTCAATTCCTATTCGAAAAGCGTCGTTTCAGGCCGCGATTCATATCGTTTTGAGCTTTGAAGCGCAACTGTTGGCTCGCCAGACAGCGGGTTAAGAGCCAATCGTCTCTGCGCTGAGAGGGTTGAGAACATCTGATTCAAAACATCGCGGATACGGCAAGGTACGCGGCGTCTAAACCATTTTCGTACCCGTCGTCGGTGCTGAATGGCAGGAACCCTGACCACTGGTAGGCCGCTTCGACGGTCACCGTGATCGGGTCGAGCATCAGGTGAATTCCGCCCCCGACCTGAGGAGACGCAAACTGCAGCCACACCGAACCGCCCTCTTCGTTCGTTTCGAAGATGGGCAGGTATGAGAAGAACCCAGCGCTCACGAAGGGATGGAACATTCCGCCCGCCGGAAACGACAGCCGGAGTGCAGTCTGCAATTCGAGGGCTCCGAAACCACTCTCGATGCGATCTTCCGAGGACGTTTGCCGTCCTTCGAATACGGTGAAATTGAGATACGTTCCTCGATACTGGCGGAATGCGTAGAGTGGAGAGACCGAGAACTCGAGCGCGTACTGACTCG
>CAYFTY010000853.1:0-2531 GCA_964346045.1 uncultured Bradymonadales bacterium
GCAAAAGTGACGAGACGCTCGACACGGCCGAGCTTCTTACTCCCAGTGGATTCAATCGACTCGTGAAGCTTGCGCCCGACGAGAGTTCACGGGCTCGCATTGAAATTCCCGAGCGGTTGAAGACAAAAGACCATCGAGTTCCACGGGCGACCAAACTCGCCGCACAAAAGCAAGCGCGCGCTGCGCAAGACGAAAAGGCTGAGATGGCCGCGCCAGATCCCGATGAAGCACCTGCTGAAATCCAGGTGACGATGGATGACCGGATTCCGACGCGTGAGCTCGATGCCCTTTCGGACGCTGATAGCGAAGCGATTCTGGCGTCCACGCCACGGCTCGAATCACCCCCCGATGTAGCGGGCCCGCGCGAGCCGACCGACGAAGAGATTGCGATCGCCGAAGCACCGACCGAAGGCCTCGAGCGTCCGAGTGACGCGATGCTCCCCGGCTCACAACCGCGGCCGTCCGGGCAGAAACCCGAGGATCGCTCACAACCCATTCCGGTACACAGCCACCCGATGACCGGCGCGCCGATCGAAGCCGGTCATGCCGATTCGTCGGCGGCCTTACCGGCGCACGATGCGCCGACCGAGGCAAACCCGATTCCTCCACAGCATATCCCCGAAACGGGGCAGCCCGAGGCTCGTAATCCAGCCCACACACAGCAACAACCGGGGCATTCGAATACGTCGAACGATCTCTCTTCGTCATTTCAGGCCCGGCCAGGCCAGTCTGTGCAGCAGCCCAGCGCGCCAGGTCAGGCTCAACCGCCTCAGCAGGCCGATATCTCGTCCACCTTCCAGGCGCGGCCTCATGCTTCGCCCGAGCAGTCCTCACACCCGGATATCTCTGCGTCTTTTCAAGCCCGCCCCGATCCGAGTCAATTCGGTCAGGCCGACATGTCCGGCCCATTCCAGCCGGCGCCCGACATGAGCAATCAAGACCGCAACGCGAAAGGCCTGAAGGAGCGCTATGAAGAATGGGTCTCGACCGAAGATGGGCGAAAGCAAGCCAACACGTTCGTGGTTGTTATTGTAGGTTTCATCTTCATCGGGCTGACGCTCTGGGCATTCTTCATGATGTCCTTCTGACCCCAACGTAAGCAAGGATGCGAACGTGCGAATCATAGGAGTAGACCCGGGAAGTCGATACACCGGCTACGGAATCATCGAAAAATCAGGCACCGACCTCCAGCATATCGCCAGTGGTCGCATTCATGCCGCCAACGCAGAGGAATTCGCCGGACGCCTCGAGATCATCTACGACGGCCTCGAAGCCATCCTCGACGAGTTTGCCTGCGATCAGGCGGCGGCCGAATCGATCTTTACGCATCGCAACGCGATGTCGAGCCTCAAACTCGGGCACGCGCGCGGCGTGGCGTTCCTGGCGCTGGCACACGCAGGCCTCGAAGTGTTCGAGTATGCACCCGCGAAGGTCAAGAAGTCGGTCGCGGGACACGGACGAGCTTCAAAAGAAACAATGGGTTTGATGGTTCGGCGTACACTCGGTATCGATAGTGCAAAGATAACCGAGGATGCTGCCGATGCTCTCGCAGTGGCAATCTGTCATGCAGGTGCCGCCGACTTCCTCAAACGACTCGAATAGCCACGGATGGCTCATGATCGCCAGACTCACCGGAAAAATCGTCGACCATGCTGCGGACCACGTCGTTCTCGATGTACGTGGCGTCGGCTATCTCGTTCATCTTCCGGTAGGGTGCGTCGGGCGATTGCGCCCGGATGACGACGGAAATGTGACAGTCGTGATCCACACTTCGGTGCGTGAGGACGCCATCCAGCTCTTTGGTTTTGCGGATGAGCGGCAGAAATTGCTCTTCCACAAGGTTACGTCGGTTTCGGGGGTCGGCCCCAAAACGGCGATGTCTGTGCTTTCGACCCTCTCGGTTGATGACGCCGTGCGGGCGGTCGCCAACGAGGATCTCACTGCATTCACCAGGGTCAGCGGCATCGGCAAAAAGACGGCTGAGCGTCTCCTACTCGAATTGCGAGGAGTCGTCGATGAAATCGGCATCGAAAAGCAGGGCGAACGAGTCGGCTCGGCGCTAGACGTCGACGATGAGATCGTCGATGATCTGCGCAGCGCCTTGCTCAATCTGGGCTATAAACCGGCAGCGGTCGACGACGCCATCGAAAAGATGCTACCCATCGAAAACGAGATCGAGAGCATCGAACCCTTGCTTCGCAACGCGCTGAAGCTGCTCTGAGGAGGCCGCCTTGTCCCGAGACCAATCATCACGCGACGAAAATATCGAACGAACTTCGCTCGGTGATGCCGAAGACCAGGTCGAACGGTCTCTCCGACCCGGCGGATTCGAGGAGTTCGTCGGACAGCACTCGATCAAAGACAATCTCGACGTAATGGTGCGCTCGGCGCAGAAACGCGAGAAGTCGCTCGACCATCTGCTCTTCTCGGGACCGCCGGGCCTGGGGAAAACGACCCTGAGCCACATCATTGCGCACGAGCTCGACGTTCAACTCCACATGACCAGCGGGCCCGCGCTCGAGCGTAAAGGC
>CAYFTY010000854.1:0-2519 GCA_964346045.1 uncultured Bradymonadales bacterium
GCATAGCCTGCAAAGAAACGTAGCTCGGCGTCGCTCGCGCCGTGCACGAGGTCGACGTTGAACCAGACCGTCCCGTCGGCAAAGGCCTGAGGCTTGGTCGGGCCCGAATCACCCACGAGCACTCGAGGACGGCGCAATCCAAAGAGCGACATCGACGATTCGACGGCTTCGTAGAGCGTGCCGTCTTTGAGGCGCGAGCCGGGCAGCGCTTTTCTCTGCGGCAGATCTTCGGGCCAAATTTTTTCGACGACCGGTGCTGCCGTGTGCAGCACGTCAAAGATTCCGCCGTCGAGCTCTCGCGGAGCGACCGATGCGGCGATCACGTCTTCAGAGATGGCCCGAGACGGGCTGGTCTTCACCCGCACTTCGTCGACGTCAGCAGCGACGTCGATGGTCGCGAGTACCTCGCGCACGACACGGGCTCGGTCGTGCGCCTGAACGCGGTCGAGGAGGTCGGCCATGCCACGATAGGTCGTGAGCTCGAACGGTTCTTCAGACACGAGGCGTCGGAAGTTCTCGAGAGCCTCGCCCTCTTTGCCGGCGACACGGCCGAGCACGAAGGCCAGACGCCGAACCCAGTTGCGATGCTCGTCGCCCTCGGTGATTTCGACGAGCCGCATGTAGATGCGCGCCGCATCATCTGCGAGGTTGAGGTCTTCGTCATAGGCTTCGGCGGCTCGCCCCAGAAGGACGACAGACGCATCGGGCGAAGCTTCGTCGGCGAGATCGACGAGTCGCTCGCAGCAGTCGGCCATCTCACCGAGTTCGAATGCCAGCTCGAGGAGCTCTTCGATGTCGATTTCCGAAGTCGGCAGCGCACGCACGAGCTTCCACTGCAGACTGTAGGCCGAGACGCGATCATCGAGCTGATGCAGGTGGATGGCGATCAAGGTTCGCCAATCTGCCGCAAAGTCTTCGGTCGGATGAATCGGCAGAACGCTCTCGAAGATTTCTACCGCACGACGGGCATCGCCGAATCGAGCATGCAGACGCGCGAGCTCACGCAGAATACTGGTCTGTTCTTCGGTCTCGGAGGACGGCTGCAGACACGATTCGAGCAGATGGATGGCATCCGAAGGCGAGCCGGCCGCTACCTCGAGTTCGGCGAGTTTCAGCGCGCTCGCGGCTCGTTCTTCAATGGTCGCGTCCTCATCGGCGATCGTCGACTGATAGTGGGTCGACTGCCAGTCCAGGGCCGCCCGGAGGTCGGCGATCGCATCACTGAGACGCACGACATTCTCGAGGTGTACTCGGTCTTTTCCGAGCTTCCAGCACTCGACATAAGCGTCCCGGGCGGAAACCAGATCCGAGAGATGCTCGCCGCAGACGCGACCCAGACTCTCCCACATTTCGATGCGTGAGAATTCGTCGAGATCTGCAGTCGTGAGGATGGCTTCGAGGGCATCGCGCTCGAGCTCCCAGGCTGAGACTTCTTCCATCTGGTCGAATAGACGTGCGCGCAGCAGAGCATTTGCTCCGCCGCAATCGACGATCTCGGCGACCGCTCTCTCGAGATACTCGAGCGCGTGTTCGCGCCCCGAGTCTCCGTATGCCGAAGCCAGGTCGATCAGTCGCGACGCACGAAGTGTTGGCGACTCGAGCAATTCGAGCTCAGCGCTCGTATGCCCGACGAATTCGTCGCGGTCGCCCTTTGAAGCGATGGCGCGCAGACGAATCTGCCGTGCCGACTCGGGTTCGTACTGGTGCAGGGCTCCCTGAAGTACACGCACGAGATCTGCCGACAGGCGGTCGTCTTTACTGCCTGAGGCCAGAATCTCGGCGACATCTTCGAGTCGAGCCATCCCTTGAACGTACTCTCCTTCACGCTCGGAGAGCCGCGCAAGAAGCTGCGGCAGCTTTTCGACGATATGAGCCGGCAATTCGTCGAATTCGTAGCCGAGCTCGTCGAGGAAGGCCGCCGGATGCTTTCGTCGCTGCCCGATGAGGGCGACTCGCTCTCCGTCGGCGAGATGATTGAGCTGCAGAATCGCCTGATTTTCGGCCGATTCCTCATCGCCATACTGTCGCCAGGCACGGCTGGCCTCAGGGCCTTCGCCCCCGATTTCCTGCAGGCGCGAAAGGTGTTTGAAATAGCGGTCGCGCATACGAGCGCTCATCGGCCGAGCTGCGAGGTCTTCAAGCCGGCCAATCAAGGACTCCCGTTCGACACCGGCGGCAGCGTATGTGCGAATCGCCCCCTCGAGCGCATGGGCATTTCCTGCAACCTGGGTCAACGCCGACATCCAGTGGCGGTGCGCCGAGCTGGCATCGCGGAAATTCCACTCATGAATCTGTGCGGCCTCGCAATGCAGGCGCACGCGCTGCTCGACATCCAACGCGCTTTCGAGAGATTTCTCGACGAGGTTACATACATCGCTCCAGCGGCCCTGGGCGCGATAGAGCCGATGCAGTGCCTCGGTCGCGTGCGCATCCTTTGGCCGCATGCTGGCAATCTCTTCGTAGATGCGCGCAGCGTCGGCCTCGCATCCGAGGCGCGTTTCGAGAATTTCGGCAAGTGA
>CAYFTY010000855.1:0-2517 GCA_964346045.1 uncultured Bradymonadales bacterium
GGGCGCCCCCGAAACGAGAGAAGAGGGTGCTCCACCCCGCCCTAATCCGCCCCCCGACGGGGGGGGGACCCCACTCTCCCCCCCCGCCGAGCCCGAAACCGGTGGTTGGCAAGACAGTCCGGCGTCGACCGACAGTAGTTGGGGAGACCAGGGCGCATCTGCACCGACCGCGACGGCAAGCGGTGGCGATGGATGGGGCGATTCGCCTGGTGCCTCGCCCGCTGCGGGCATGCCGCAGTCGAATCCGGGAGGTCAGGATCTGATGGCCTCGGACGGAGGCGGAGGCGGCGGTTTCGGAGGCGGCGGTTTCGGAGGCGGTGCGATGCAGCGCGGTGAGGTCCGAAACCCGGTGATGGTACTCGTCTTCACCATGGTCTCTTGTGGTTTCTACGGGCTCTACTGGCTGTGGACATCGATGCAGGAATTGAACGCCGGCCTCGGTGAGGAGCGATTCAATCCTGTCAAAGAGATCGCGCTCTCTATGCTCACCTGCGGCGCCTGGGGATACTGGCTGCTCTGGCGAATCGCTGAGTCCGTCACTGAACTGCAGCGCCGCTGGGGTGTGGAACCCCAATTCGACGCTCCCATTCTTTTCGTCACCAATCTCGCCGGTCTCGGCCTCTTCTTCATGCAGAACGGCATGAATAACGCGTGGGAAGCTGGAAGCCCCGGACAGTGAACTTCGGCCTTGAAGCGATGCCTCGCCATCGCCGTCCGTCCTTGACCAGAAATCATGACGCAGACGGCTGGCGAGCGTGCTTCAGGCCGCTCTTTTCAGAGTAATGTGGGTGATTTCGCTTGGCGCGCCGTGTCGATTGGGCGGTCCCCAGTAGCCGGCTCCTCGGCTCACGTAGATCCACATATCGTCGAGCCGATCGAGACCGGCCGAGAACTCATGATAGAGACCCACGAATAGATTCCACGGAAAGAATTGCCCTCCATGGGTATGTCCTGAAATCTGCATGTCCCAGCCCGCTTTTTTGGCGTTGTAGACACTTGTTGGCTGGTGCGCGAGAAGCAGGCTGAAATCGTGCTCCGGTGCGTCTTCGATCGCCTTGAAAGGGTCGGTCGCGTGCGACTCGAATTGTCGCTCGGCGCGGTAATCTGTAACTCCGCCTACGAGGAGACGTGCATCGCCACGCTCGACGAGCTGATGGTCGTTGAGGAGCACGCGAATTCCCTTACTCTCGATGAATCGGGCCCACGCAGGACCATCCCAGTAATATTCGTGATTGCCGGTGACGAAAAACACGCCCTCACGGGCTTCGAGCCGGTCGAGGCCGGTGAGCTCGGCGGCGAGGTCCTCGACGTATCCGTCGATGAGATCACCCGTGATTGCGATGGCGTCCGCATCGAGTTCATTGACTCGATCGACGATCGCGTCGAGGAAGTCGCCGCGCAGAGTCGGCCCGATGTGGAGGTCCGAGAGCTGTACGATCGTGAAACCGTCGAGGCCCCGAGGCAACCCCTCGACCGGCACCTCGACCTCTTCGACGGCCGGGGGCTTGGTCGCGTTGCGATATCCTTTGGCGCTCGAAACGCCAGCGACCGCAAAGGCCCCGAGATTGAACGAACCTGCGAGCAGGTTGCGTCGCTCCTGGTCGGGCTCTGAGGGCTGCCGACTACGCAGACGGTCCGATGCCACGACCATGAGGTGAATGATGTCTTTGACCAGTAGATAGATCAAAAGCGTAAACGTGAATCCCATCCCAATATAGGTCACGAGATTCAGCGCTTCGTAGATGGCGCCCTCGGGGTGGGCGCGCCGCCAGAAGAACGCAATCGGCGCAAGAACGGCGTGCAGTCCGACCACGCTCCATGCGTACGGCCGCCATGTCGCTCGCACGCGCGTCTGATGGATGAGGCGATGGCCGATGTAGAAATGCACGCCGATCCAGATAGTCGAAGCGACGACTCCAAAGAGGATCATTCTCAATATCATGGTGTCTTCCAGCTTGGGTCCATTCATGAGATGCCGCAGGGCTTGCGCGGTTGCGACATGATTGAAAGTTCCAGGTCCCGCGTAGCTATTCCATCGAATCGAGCACGATCTTGGGGTGCGGCGTCAAACGGGCTACTATGACCTCACGAGGGAGAATATGCCGCTTGTCTACCGGTCGCTTCGCCAGATTATGCGTCTGGCGGTGGAGCTCTATTATGTCGATGTTCAGTCGACAGGGCGCTTCCACATACCTTCCGATGGGCCGCTTATTTTTGCGGCCAATCATCCCAATTCCATCATGGATACGGTAATCCTCGGGACCCAGACCGACCGTCAGATCTCGTACATGGCGCGTTCGGGGCTCTTCAAAAATCCATTCGTCTCGCTGGTTTTCCATCAGTGTGGAGCCATCCCCATCTACAAGAATCCGGGGCACGGAGGGTCGAACGAAGATGCCTTTCGCGCCGCCTTCGAGGTGCTCGAAGACGGGGGGTGCATCGGGATCTTCCCCGAAGGACGTAATAGCGAAGAACGACGGGTGCTCGAGATCAAGACGGGCACAGCCCGCATCGCGC
>CAYFTY010000856.1:0-2515 GCA_964346045.1 uncultured Bradymonadales bacterium
CTTCAGACACAGGCGCCACGTGGCAGAATCACAGGAATATCAGCTCGAGGAATTTGTCGCTCGCGCCGTCGCGCGCGAGGCAGGCAAACACATGCTCGAGGGCGCCCGTCGTGGATTCGACGTCGAGCTCAAGGGGCCCCATGACGTGGTGACCGAGGTCGATCGCCAGGTCGAAAAATTCTGTGCAAAAGCTCTCGCGAACGCCTTCCCCGAAGATGAGTTCATGGGCGAAGAATTTGGCGTCGGCGACGTGCCCGAGGGTTCGGAACGTCGATGGGTGGTCGATCCGATCGACGGTACCTTGAATTTCAGCCAGCGCATTCCTTTCTTCTGCGTGTCGATCGCCCTGCAGGTCAACCATCGCTCTGTGCTCGGGATCATCTACGAGCCCCATCGAGACGAGCTTTTTTCAGCGGTGACCGGCCGCGGGGCAACCCTGAACGGCGAGCCAATCGAGGTCAGCAATGGCGTGAGTCTGGCAGATTCGGTGCTCGCGACCGGCTTTGCCCCGATCAAGTCGGATACCGATAGAACCAATCTCGAGCACTTTCAGGCGCTGGCGCGTTGCAGTCGCAATATCCGACGCCTGGGCTCAGCGGCGATCGATCTGGCATACGTGGCCTGCGGGCGGCTCGACGGCTTCTGGGAGTTCCATCTGAACCCCTGGGATACGGCGGCAGGTTATCTGCTCGTCGAGGAGGCCGGGGGGATCGTCACCGATCTCGGTGGAGCCGGGTACAGTGGATACGAGCCCTGTATTGTCGCGGCGGCGCCATCGGTCCATAGTGATTTATTGAGTGCGCTGCAGGATGTTGGAGAACGACCATGAAGTGTCTGAAATGGATGATTGCCGTATTCTGTGTGCTGCCCTCGATGGCATGCGAGACCACGATCGACGTCGGGAATCTGCCCACTCGCGTCACCGCCGTGGGACCGGTCGAGGCATCATCACTCGTGCAATTTGAAGACGGCACCCAGGGGTTTTCGCAGGTCCGCATCGGGTATGCATTGCGCGACTTCGAAGGCGACGACGCTTCGGTAGAGATTGAAATCTGCGAGGAGGGCGACGAGAGCACGTGCGGCACGCCTTTTCGCGGATTCGGAGGCGACGGTCTGAGCCGACTGCCGACGATCCCGGTCGATACAGACGTCGCGCATCGGTACGAGTGGGAGGCAGGTTGCGGGCGAATCGTCACGCTTGCGGAAACCGACACCCGCTACGATACGAATTACGTTGCTCGGATCCGAGTGGCCGGCACGAACCAAGAGCCGCTTCAGTCGCCGAGCTTTACGCTGCAGGAACTCGGGTTTGATCCCGAGGGGCAATTACCTTGTTCACGAGATATGTAATCCGTGCAGATGAAATGTCCCAGTTGCGACGGTGACGTGCCCTCCGGTGCGCGCTTCTGTGCGTACTGCGGCATGTCCCTGCGGGTCTGCCAGACGTGCTCGGCCGTCTGGCCGAGTGAAGCGTCGTTTTGTGGATCCTGTGGTGGCTCGCTCCTGGTCGAATTGCCTCGAAAAGACATTGCCACCCAACGGCTGGTCAGCCACGGAGATACAGCCGAAGTGGACGAATCGGTGGAGCGGCTTCTCCCCGACACTGCGTCGGGCTTTCTCTACTTTCCGCAATTTCCGGATCGTCGATACGAGATCGCGGATGGAGAGCTGACGATCGGCGCTGGAGACAAGAATGACATCATCATCGAGCGACCGGCGGTCTCGTGGAATCACGCGCTCCTGATCGTCCGAGACTCGGGATTGAAGATTCAAGATTCAGCGAGCACGAACGGGACCTTCGTCAACGATGTCAGGGTCTCGCGCCCCCGGGAACTCCACCATGGAGACCTGGTTCGTTTTGGAAACGTCGAACTCAAGCTATGGCTACGCCCTCGAATGCGCGGATAAACGATGAATGCAGAAAAATGGCAGGACCAACAGCTCAAAGCCGCAGATCAACTGCTGAATCAGGGAGGTCAGGCGCTGCGGCAGGGGAATGTACAGCTCGCCCAGCCGCTCCTCTCCGAAGCCTCGGCGATCCTGGATATGGTCGAGAATGAAACCCTCGACTTCGAAAAGTTGCGAGCTCAACTCTTGAATGAACTCGGGTTCGTGAGCCAGCGACAGGAACGTCTCGAAGAGGCCAGGGATTATCATGAGAAGGCCGTCGAAGCCTGCGAATCACTGCTCGAAAAGGGCGAGGATTTCGCTGCGAACACGACTGCCACATTGATCAATCTGGCAGGCGTGTACTCTCAAAAGGGTGATTTCGTAGAGGCCAAAAAGGTCAATCGCCGTGCGGTCGAACTCGCCACCGAGCTGCTCAGCGATGAGCCCGACGCCAATCAGTTCAATCTTGCGTTCGGTGCGCATCAAAATTTCGCGGTGATCGCGGCCAAGGCAGACGACCTCAAAACGGCTGATGAATCGATGGAAAAGGCCATGGAGATTCTCGACGAGGCCCCCGACGAACTCGCTCGGAATGCCTCGGTGCAGGTTGCGCAAGGGGCTCAAC
>CAYFTY010000857.1:0-2513 GCA_964346045.1 uncultured Bradymonadales bacterium
GGGCCGGGTTTTGGGCGGGGGACTGAGATATCGACGCAGCAGTCCGTAGCGTTGATCCGCCGTCGAGAAGGTCATCGAGACCCGGCTTTCGGCCGCCTTTCGCGACGGAGAAACAAGGTCAGAAAAGGCGTCGACCTCGAGCTCGTCGTTCATGCCGAAACGGCCGAGATTGTCACGAACTCGCTCACGGAGGTCGTGCGTTTTGAGCCCGACGGTGCCGAAGTGTCGGGACAACATTCGTTCGATGCCGTCGGCCGGCCCGCCCATCGGACTGTGGAAGCCCCAGAAAAGCTCAGCAGAGCCAACCTCGTGTGCCCGGCGCGCGGTCCACTCGGCCAGACGACTCTTCCCTGCCCCTGCCGAACCTCGGATCACCACCGCGTGCGGCATCGACGATTGTCTGGCGTCGCGAAGTCGATCCCAGATCAGGTCGCGTTCGGACTCTCGACCGACGAGAGGAATGGTTCGCAGTCCGAAGAGACCGAGGCCAGCCCCCAAAAGCTTCATCGAGGGCGTCGGCTTCTTGGGCCTTTTCCAGGTGTAGGGCAGCGGAGGTTGTACCCGCGCCGCGAGCTCACCCTCATAGACCGGATGCGCAGCGCGGGTCTGTTCGGTCGCATTTCTCGGTGTGAGATTCAGCGTGTGCGGTCCCTGGGCATCTTCGTCGATCAGAAGAGTCGTATCCGGGCGGTCCAGGATGGTCGGTGCGGCGTCGAGCTCGGTCCCCCGCGGGATGCCAGGCGTGTCGGGCGCATCCTCGAGGCCCACATTCGACGGAGTCTCGGTGTAGACCTCGGGTTGATCTGCAGAGGCCGTGGGTTCGGTGTCTCGAGGTCCAGTGATCGGCATCAGGGTCACGGTCTTCTTGGACCGCCCCGATTCGACCGGATCACCGAGCAAGTGTAGCGACCACGCCGCATCGGCAGCGCGCTGGAATCGGTCCTCCGGTGACTTTTCGAGCAGGCGCATCACCCAGCCTTCGAAACCGTCCGGCACGGCAAAACGCGGCTCGAATGGGCCAGGAACAGCCAGCGAGTGGGCACGCGCGTAGCCTACCTGCGAGGTCGCGCGAAAGGGTTGGGTCCCGCAGACGAGCTCGAAAGCCATGACCCCAAGTGAGTAGAGATCGGTCCACGGGCCGTAGTCTCGCCAGAGCCCCCGAAACTGCTCGGGTGCCATGTAGTGCGGCGTGCCCCACCCGTTCTCTTGAAGACTGTCGTCGTCAAAGACGTCGATCGCGCGGGCGAGCCCAAAATCAGTGAGTTTGATACCGGGGCGTGGCCCCGAGCAACCCACGAGAATATTGGCGGGTTTGAGGTCGCGGTGAACCACCCCGTTGGCGTGGGCGTGGGCGAGCGCATCCAGAATCGTGAAGAGTGCATGTTGCGTCTCAGCCCATTCGATCACGTTCAAAAAACGCTTCAGATTTCCGCGCTCGGCGAGCTCCATCACGATGTAGGGGCTGCCCTCGACGAGCATGCCGTCGGACGCTTCGGCTGCGCCGCGCGGCACCTCGCCGTAGTCGAGCGGCATTACGATGCCCGGGTGATCGAGCGCTGCGACGGCGCGGACCTCGTTTCGGAAGGCTTCGCGATAATCGTCTCGAAGTGCACCTTTGCGGGTCATCACCTTGACGGCGATCGGTACTTCTTGCGGAACGTGAATGCCCTGCCACACTTCGCCCATTCCTCCCTTGCCGAGCGGGGAGTGCAGTTCGAATGGACCCAGCGGAATTCTCTTCTCTTGCATGTCGCGCTTTTTCGATGAGAGCCCCTGAATTCTAGGCCGTCTCGCCGGCATTGTCACTCGCGACGCGTGTGGCCCTAACGAAGATGTTGCGATACCCTTTTGGCGTCTCGAAGACGAGAGAATCATGCCCACCGACGAAGCAATCGAGCGTCCAGAAGAAGTCGACATGGACCCGAGGTTGGTACGCAAAGCCCGTGGACTTCTCTATGAACTCCACGAAACCGGCAAATACCCTGCTCTGCAGGTCTGCATTCGGCGCCGCGGTAAAATCGTGCTCCACGAAGGAATCGGTACATATCGTCCCGTCAGTGGCGGGAAAGAACGTGATGTCGACCTCCAGACGCGCTTCGCAATCTTTTCGATCTCCAAGTGCATCACCGCGACCCTGATCCACATCCTCTTCGACCGTGGTGAGATCAAAGTCGATGACCGCGTGAGCTGGTATATCCCGGAGTTTGCGAAAAACGGCAAAGAGCAGGTCACGATCCGACATATTCTGACGCATCAGGCCGGTATCCCCATGATTCTGTGGAATCTATCCGACGATGTGATTCGCGATTGGGACGGCATCCTCGAAACGATCTGTAAGCAAAAACCGTGGCATCCGCCCGGCCGCCGCACCGGCTACCACATGATCAGCGGAGGCTACATTCTTGGGGAGATCATCCAGCGGGTACGCGGAGCATCACTTCGAGAGGTGATCCGCGAAGAGCTTCTCGACCGCTAGGCTTCGAAACCTTCAATTACGGGATCGACGAGTCCTG
>CAYFTY010000858.1:0-2511 GCA_964346045.1 uncultured Bradymonadales bacterium
GGCGAACGTCGATCCCGACGACGCTGATGGCGACGGCATTTCGGGGCGCGCTAATTATGATCGAGGATTCGTCGGTCGCTTTGGCCGCAAATCACAGACGGTGAGCATCGAAGGATTCATCCGCGGGCCCCTTTTCAACCACCTCGGAATCACGTCCAATCCCTTGCCGCCCGAACTCAAAGCAGCGCTTCCTGTGCCGAGCGCAGGAGACCTGCTTCGCTCGTCTGCTCTCTTCTGCATCAACTGTCAGGCTGCTGCTCCCGAAGAGCCCAATACCGACAACGACGGAATCCCCGACCCCGAGCTCAGCGAGCAGGATCTCTTCGACCTCGTCTCGTTCACGATGCTCCTCGGAGCACCGACGCCCGACGAGCCGACCGAAAAGACCGAACGCGGCTCCGAGCTCTTCGACGAAGTCCAATGCTCGGCATGTCACGTCCCCTCGCTCGAGGGACCTCGCGGGAGCATTCCGCTCTACAGTGATCTCCTTCTGCACGACATGGGCGATGAACTCGCCGACGGAATCCCCATGGGCGAAGCCAGCGGCCGTGAATTCCGCACGCAACCCCTCTGGGGAATTACGGCGGTCGGCCCGTATCTGCACGATGGCCGGGCCGACACCCTCGACGAAGCCATTCGATGGCACGGTGGAGAAGCCGAAGCTTCGAAGCAAGCCTACGAAGCGCTGAGCGAAAGCGAGCGTGCCGACATCATCGCGTTTCTCGAAAGTCTGGGCGGAAAAGGTCAGGTATCGGAGGGGCTTTTGCCGCCCGATGCCGAAGTGCCCGAGGTCGGAGAATACGGTGGACCACTCGACGGCGCCGACCCCGAACAATTCGAGCGTGGGCTCGACGTATTCGATCGCGACTTCACCTTCTTTGATGGGGTCGGACAGAGCAGTGGATTCAATGGCGACAGCTGCCGCGCCTGCCATTTCGAACCCGTGATTGGAGGCGCAGGTCCCATCGGGCTCAATGTGATTCGCGAAGGCACGTTGGACCCGTCCACCGGGGAATTCACCGGCCCCGATGGCGGCACGATCGTGCATCGATTCAAGGTCGACAAGACCCGCCCGGATATCGACGCGAGCACCAACGTCTTCGAAATGCGCCAGACACCTCCACTCTTTGGCATCGGACTTATCGAGCGAATCCCGCAGGATGCGATCACCGCGCTCGCAGATCCCGAAGACGCCGACGGGGATGGAATCAGCGGGCGCGTTCATCGCATCGACGAAACCACCATCGGTCGTTTTGGCTGGAAGGCTTCGATCCCGACGGTCGAGGACTTCGTGCGCGACGCACTTTTCAACGAACTCGGCCTCACGCTCGAAGACAATGGTAGCTACTTTGCTCCGTTCGACTCCGATGATGACTCGATCGCAGACCCCGAGTTCACCGGCGCGTTCTACGACGATCTGAATTACTACATTTCGCAACTTGGCCCACCGCCGCGCGGCCCCGAAGACGTCGAGGGAGAGGCTCTTTTCGACCAAGCGCAATGCAGCGCGTGCCACGTTCCCTCGATGACGACGAGCGACGATCAAGAGGTCTATCTCTACAGCAACCTCCTCTTGCACGATATTGCGCCCGAGTCGTATCGAGGCGTCGGTGAGGGAGATGCCGGTCCGCGTGAATTCCGCACCCCCCCGCTATGGGGAGTCGGGGCGAGTGGTCCCTATATGCACGATGGCAAGGCGCCTGACATCCGGTCAGCCATCCTCGCCCATCACGGCGAAGCAGAAGGCTCGCGACAAGCGTTTGAGGCTTTGAGTGAGCAGGAACAAGAGACGCTACTCGAATTCGTGAGGACACGTTGAGATTTACGCGCATGGCATTGCTCGGATTCGCACTCCTGGCATTCGGGTGTGGCGAGGTTCAGAAGACCAAAAAGTCCTCTGATATGGGCATGCCAGACGTCTCTGACACGAGACCGCCTGATGACGGATTCGATGTCCAACTCCGCGGACGCGGCACGGGTGAGGCTTTTGTCGAAGGACAAGAGGTCGAATTGGTGTCTGGATTTCAAGGCGGCTATCACATTGACGTCGTTCTTTTTGTCGAGACGCTTCCCGAGGTCACCGACGGCATCACGCGAGCCCGCGTGCGCCACGTCGAAACCTCCGAGCGATTCGCCGGTATCACGGCGGATATCTTTGCCGAAAACTGGCGCGTAGACCCCGAAGGCGGCTTTGTGTACTCCATTCCCCCTGTCGTCACCGATGGCTTCTCGTATCCGTCCGACGCGATCGGGGACCCGATTGAACTCGAAGTGACCACGACCATGGACGACGGTACCGAAGCTCGCGACATCGTCCGACTGGTGCTCGTCGACGAGATCGAAGAACTCGGGGGCATCTGAAGCGATGGTAGAACTACCCGTTTCGCCACCGCAGACCGAAGACGAATTACTTGCGAGAGCCGGCCGCCTTGCCGGCCACACTCTGGGAGAAATCGCGGCAGCCATCGACGAACCCATCCCCTCGGATCTGAGACGCAACAAGGGGTGGGT
>CAYFTY010000859.1:0-2510 GCA_964346045.1 uncultured Bradymonadales bacterium
CGGACGGTGCGGGCGTCCTTCACCTCGATCGCGTCGGGATAGGTCACCGGCTCGAGCCGATCTCGGACACTCGCGGGTGCCGGCTGCAGTGTTTCTGGATAGCGGAAACGCGCGATGGAATTGCCGTCGGCCGAATATTTGGTCACCCACACCCACTTTCGATCGGGTGTCACCCGCGGAGACGTCACTCCGGTCACGACATTCGAGAGGCGCCACGTCTCGCCCGTGTCGGGATCCATCGCATAGACGTTGAAGATCCCGGTGCGGTCTGACGAGAAATAGACCAGTCCATCGGGGCCAAACGAGGGGTCGACGTCGATCGCAAAATCGCGGGTCAAACGACGTAAGCTCGTGCCCTTTTGGGTCGGCGTCGCCAACCAGATGTCCCGGAAGCCGTCGCCGAGTCGCCACATCGAAAAAACCACGTGCCGCGAATCGGGAGACCATTCAGGAAGTGAGATCTGCACCCAGTGGTCGAGCTCGTCGGGGGGCACGTCAGCTCCCGAGTAGAGGACCTTTTCGTAGCTCGATGGATTCTCGAGATCGCGCACGACCAGCTCCATCGTACCGTGCAGATTGCGCACATAGGCAAATCGCTTCCCATCCGGCGATACTGCAGGCTCGCGGGCACGCTCGCCCTTGGTCAGTCGCTGCTCGAGGCCCGTTTCGGCGTCCCAGGCAAAGATATCCTGGTAGATGAAAACGTTCTGGATGCCATCGGTCTGACTGTAGACATACTTCTTGCCGTCGGGGGTCCAACTACCCGCGCCGTAGCCACTCTCGATATCGAGCAGGTTCTCGATCTCGCCCCGCCCGCTCTGGGAGACCTCCATGAGGAGTGAGTCGGTGACGAGGTCTGAAGAATAGTAGGTGACCGTGTCGTGTCCGGGCCGAATGCGCGGAAACCCACTTCCGCCGCCCGCCGGGTCGACGACATCAAGCTGGGTTTCCCCGGCGGCGACGACCGCCAGACGTTCGGCCTGAGCTTTTCCGTGAGCATGGGCCAGCCACTCTTCCCAGAGTTCGGCAACCGTCTGGCCGCTGATCGAGGCTGAGGTCTGATTCAGCGAATACGGGATGATGCGGCCGCCATAGATGTGGTTGAATTCGCGAATCCAGTCTTCGCCGTGCTTCTCGGCGACGTATTCGATGAAGAGACTGCCGTAGAGGTAGGCAGCGGTCCCACCCGGCCATTCGACCGGAATCCCGGTCGTGGCCCCGAGGTCAAAGAGGCGCCCTTCGAGCGCAGCCGTTCGCGACCACATATTCCAGGTCGTACCTTTCACACGCCCACCACGCGTTCGATACGACTCGTGGTAGGTCGCAATTCCTTCGGTGTACCATCGAGGAAGCGTCTGATTGGGCGAGAGCTGTTTTCCGAGGATGATATTCAGGTACGGAGAGATTCCGAGCACCGTATCGATGTGCAGAATGTGCACATACTCGTGGTAGACGAGCACCCGGATCCAATCGTCATAGAATCCGAGAACGCTGTCGGCCTCGGGTGGCATCGCATAGATCGTCATGCGGTTCCGACCATAGGTGGTCGCCGAGCCGTTGGCCGAATCGACCCGATCGATGACGTTCACGTGGGTCTTGGTCGCCGGCATCCAATCGAGAAGCGGCGAAAGCACCTGATGCGCTTCTTCGCAATTCAATGCGACCCGCCACGCGAAATCTTCGAGGCCCGAATAATAATGCACGTAAAAATTCGGCGTCTCGATCGTGTAGTAATCGAGTGAGGGGTCGTCGACTGCCTGCGCACGACACGGAGTCAGTACGAAGAGAGCCAGAAACCCCGCCAGCAAGATGTATCGAATTGGGAGCAAGATTCCCTTCCCTACTGCGACGCCCAGATTATGCCCCTTTCATGATTGCGCAGCAAACGGGCGAATGACGTTCAGGGTGATGCCGAGGCACGTCGCGACAGTAATACGGTTGCGCCCTCTTCGAGCGCGACGAACCAGTCACGTTCACGGGCAATCGACTCGGCCACATCGGGGTGTTTGCTCGTGTCGATGAGCACCATGTCGATGTCATACTGCTGAAAGACACCTCTCCAGATCGACGGATCGCGCAAGAGTTGCGTGTGCAAAGAACGCATCTCGGGTGGCGTCAAGTCAGGCCTCGGATCGCTGAAAAGCACGCCTCGCGGGTTGCGCGGATCTGTGAGTTCCCAGGCGAGCAAACCGGCAAAGCGCGGCTCGTGTAAAACCCGCGGCGAGCTTCCGCGAGCAGCTGCGGCCAGTACATGAGTGATAGGTTCGTCGGCCGCTGCCATCCCCTGCTGTGGATCCTGCGAGCGCAGCCAGCTCAATCCCGATCGTATCTCGACGTGAGCCGGCGACAGAGGCTGAAGCCCGATGGCCAG
Organism: uncultured Bradymonadales bacterium; assembly: GCA_964346045.1. Taxonomy (GTDB): domain Bacteria; phylum Myxococcota_A; class Bradymonadia; order Bradymonadales; family Bradymonadaceae; genus CAYFTY01. The sequence goes on from CAYFTY010000859.1 coordinate 2,372, forward strand.
AAAAACGGCTCCCACCGTGAGTCCCCACGGTAGCCAGCCCGGGCCCCTGGCCGGTGCTTCGAAATCGACTTCAGCGGTCGCCGCGACGACGGCAGGGCTTGCGACCAGGAGCGCCGGCGAACCGAATAGCCCCCAGCTC
>CAYFTY010000860.1:0-2509 GCA_964346045.1 uncultured Bradymonadales bacterium
AGCCTTTCGAGACCCGCATGATCGTCGCCGTTGACGATTCAGCCCCTGAACCCTAAACGTCATAATGGCCCTGTGGCAATGAGACCAAGATGCCCATCATCAAGAACCCAGATCTCGAGATGCACGAGTTTCACGGGATGCTCACCGTGGCTCCCGAAATGCTCGAGCTATTCGAACTCATCAAGCGCGTCGCGCGCACGGACGCCGCCGTTCTCATCCGCGGCGAAACCGGGACGGGAAAAGAACTCGCCGCCCAGGCGCTCCATGATTTGAGCCCTCGATCAAACGGCCCATTCCGAGCCATCAACTGCGCGCAGCTGCGGCCCGAGCTATTGGCCTCCGAGCTCTTCGGACACGTCAAAGGCTCGTTCACCGGCGCGATCAATGATCGCAAAGGACTCTTCGAACTCGCAGACACCGGCAGCGTTTTACTCGATGAGGTGGCCGAGATTCCGCTGGATATCCAGGCGCAACTGCTGCGCGTTTTGCAGGAGCGAACGTTTGTTCCGCTCGGCGGCACCAAGGCCGTCAGCGTCGACGTCCGTGTACTCTCGGCAACCCATCAATCGCTGCGCGAAGCCGTCGAAGAGAAGAAGTTCCGCGACGACCTCATGTACCGCATCCGCGTGGTCCCACTCTTCTTGCCCCGACTCGCCGAGCGCGATGGCGATGTCGAAGCACTGACCTGGCTCTTCATCGAGCGCTTCAATCACATGGGCCTGCGCTATATCGACAAGATCGATTCGAGAGCGATGGACTCGCTCCTGAATTACGATTGGCCTGGCAACGTGCGCGAATTGCGAAACGTGATCGAGTACGCCTTTGCCATCGGCGAGGGCGAAGTGCTCGCATGCAATGACCTCACACCCGAAATACGCGGCGAGCCGCCCCCCAACACAGACGCAGAGCCTCGCAGCGAACGCGAGCGCGAACGGCAGGCGATCATCGAGGCGCTCAAAAAGACACGAGGCAAGAAGGCCGAGGCGGCCGAATTGCTCGGCATCAGCCGCTCGACCCTGTGGCGACGCCTGCGCGAATACCGGATCGACGATTGGTAGATTCGTTTCCCAGATTAGAGAAACACTGGCTGGCTCGCATCGAACGTCATATCCAACGCGGAAATCGCGACGAGCGTGACGAGGCGATCGTCGAGCTCTCGCGAGGACTTACCCGAGAGCGGGAACTCGCGGGCGAAGACTACTCGGCCGACCCGAGGCTGCTGCGCGCGTACCTCGAGTTCTTCTGGCCGAATACCTACGTCCAGGCGTCTTGCGTCTTGCGTCAACTGCCCGAACCCGTCGGAAAAGCCCTCGATCTGGGCGCCGGCGCCGGCGCGACAAGCGCCGCACTCCTCGACGCCGGGGCCACATCCGTGCGCGGAATCGACATTTCGCAAACCGCAATCCACACGGCGAGAGACATCGTCGACGGGGCGGATTTCGAGCTCGGCGATGTGACGCAGATACGCACGAACGAAACCTTCGACACGATCGTTTTGAGTCATGTGCTCAACGAGATATGGCTCAGTCACGACGATGCCCCACATCAACGAAGCCAGCTCATCGAAAAGCTCGGAAGTTTGCTCAATGAGGGCGGAAATGTGGTCATCCTCGAGCCCGGCACACGAGAAAATGGACGCGAGGTTTTGAAACTACGTGACCTTCTGGTCGAGTCACGATGGACCGTCGTTGCTCCCTGCTTCTGGCAGGGAGCATGTCCGGCACTGGCAGATGACGACTGGTGTCATTCGGCGTTCTACTGGAGGCCGCCGGATCGACTCCGCGCAACGAGCCAGCGCGTCGGAATCCGTCGGGACGTCGCCAAATGTACCTTTCTGATCCTCACAACCGAGCCAACCTCGCGGCCAGGACACTACGACCGCGTGGTCTCGGCTCCGCTCCACACAAAAGGACGGCTTCGCTACGTCGTCTGCGGCGACCGAGGAAGACATCCACTGGTGCTCCTCGAGCGAAACCTCGCCGAGCATAACCGCGCTTTCGCGAAGCTGATGCGAGGCACCGTCATTCGGCATGGCTCGACGATGCAAAAAGGAGACGGACTCAGGCTCGATGCAGATGCCGCCGTCGAAGTCGTTGCAGAACCAGATGAGCCGGTATGAAGGCGCTGGAACTTTTTGCAGGAATCGGCGGGTTTTCGGCGGCGGCCAGCGCGTTTGCTCAGATTGAAGTCGTCGCAGCATGTGATGCGAGCCAGCACGTTCTCGAAGTCCTCGAGGCAAATTTCGATGTGCCCGTCCATCAGCTCAACCTCGAGTCAGCCGACGCCGAGAATCTCGGGGTATTCGAGGCTGATCTGTGGTGGCTTTCACCACCATGCCAACCCTACACGGTGCGCGGGAAGCGCCAGGATCTAGACGATCCGAGGGCATCGAGCTTTCTCAGAATCCTCGACACCCTGCCCGAGCTGCGGCCTCGAGCGTTTGCTCTCGAAAACGTCGAAGGATTCTCCAACTCACGGGCAAGAGAACGCATGATATCGACCCTCGATC
>CAYFTY010000861.1:0-2506 GCA_964346045.1 uncultured Bradymonadales bacterium
AAGAAGGCGAGGTGCGGCGTGAGTAAGAAATAGCTTGCGCCCTGGTCGAGGAGGGCTCCCCAGCTCGGCGAGTTCTGCGGGCCGAGCCCCAGGAAACTCAGCGCCGCCTCGGCCAGAATCGCGCCGGCAACCCCGAATGTCATCTGTACGATCACCGGCGCGAGGATATTGGGCACGATCTCACGAAAGAGTACCCACCGGGTTGGAAACCCAAGTGCTCTCGAAGCTTCGACGTACTCTCGCTCTCGTTCGATCAAGACCTGTCCTCGCACCAGCCTTGCGTATCCCGACCAACCTGAAACCGAGAGCGCGCCGACGACGGCAATCAGGCTCGGCTCCTGGGTTACAAAGATGATGAGGATCGCCAGCAGAATGCCGGGGAAGGCCATCAGGATCTCCGTGAGACGCATCAGGATCTCGTCGATGACTCCCCCGAAATAACCGGAGAGCGAGCCGAGCGTGATCCCGACAGTCGCGCAGATCGAGACCGTGGCGACGCCGACAAAAGCAGCGACTCGAGCCCCGTAGAGAACCAGTGTGAGAACGTCGCGTCCGTTCTCGTCAGTGCCCAACCAGTGTGCGGTCGAGGGGCCTTCGAGCTGTCTCGTGATGTCGATGTAGTCGAGTGGATAAGGCGCGATCCATGGCGCCAGGATCGCAGCCACGAGCACGAAGAGCACGATCGCGAGCCCGAGGGGAGCAAGCCCCTTGCGCCGTTTTGCGCTGCGTTCCATCCCCGCCTTCAAGGATCCCAGAAACCCCATCAATCGTACCGAATGCGAGGGTCGACCAGCCCGTAGAGAAGGTCGGTGATCAAATTGACGAGCACGTAGGCGAACGCAATGAAGAGAACGCAGCCCTGCACGATGATATAATTGCGCGTGTTGATGCCATCGAGTAGCAGAGTGCCGACACCGGGCCTTGCGAACACCTTCTCGACGATGATGGCGCCCGAGAGCAGGGCGCCAAACTGCAGCCCGAGGACCGTAACGACAGGCACGAGCGCATTGCGAAATGCGTGTTTGATCACGACTCGCCAGCGCGGAAGACCTTTCGCGCGAGCCGTGCGGACGTAATCCTGATTCAGCACCTCGAGCATGCTCGAGCGCACCATTCGCATCAATTTTCCGCTCAGAGCACTCCCCAGGGTGATCGCAGGTAAGACCAGGGCGGAGAGCCCCGTAACCCCACTTCCGGGATTGGGAAGAGCGTTCAAGGTGAGGCTGAAGAGGATGAGCAACATCGGCCCGAGCCAGAAGTTGGGAATGGATATCCCGAGCAGGGCGAGGGCAGCAGACGTGTTGTCGATCCAGGAATAGGGCCGCAGTGCTGCAGCGATCCCAAGCGGAAAGGCAATCAAGATGGCAACGAGAAGACTTGCAAAGGCGAGTTCGAGCGTCTTGGGAACGGCATCGACGAGCTTGTCCGAGACAGTCACGCCTGGCTCGTCGCAGAATTCGCCCAGCGAGCCATCGAAGATATCGGCCCAGAGCAATCCGTATTGCGTCGAGAGCGGATCATCGAGATGCAGACAATCCCTCAGCGCCTCTTTGTCGATCTCGAGCGCCTGCTCGCCCAGAATCGACGCGACCGGGTCGCCCGGGGCGAGGCGGATGGCGAAGAAGACGAGCGTAACGACGCCCACGATCACCAGGATCGAAGAAAAAAGGCGTCTTGTGAGAAAGCGTCCCATCCGTGGTGCTTTGTCCTCGTTCTGGCGTGTAGGCGCTCCATGCGCTATCAGGTGACGCTGGCGTCGCCAAGTTCAACCTGCGTCCGAGGCCTGATTATGCCGCCACTACTGCTCGTCATCGATGTCGGAAATACCAATACCGTGCTGGGAGTCTACGACGAAGACGGTCTGCTTCGCCACTGGCGTATTCAGACGCAGCGAGGGCAGACCGCTGACGAGCACGGAATCTTGCTCGGAGACCTGCTCAAATACGCAGGGATCGAGCAGCAACGGGTCACGGGTGCGATCATCAGTTCGGTGGTGCCTCCGATGGAACAGACCTGGCGCGAGACCATCGAGCACTATCTGGGCTACGAACCGCTCGTCGTGGGCCGAACGGTTCATGCTAAAATGCCCGTTCTCTACGAAAACCCGTCCGAGGTCGGCGCCGACCGCCTCGTAAACGCCGTGGCGGCCTGGGAGCGGCACAGAAGCTCGCTGGTGATTGTCGACTTCGGTACTGCGACGACCTTCGATGCGATTTCTTCTCGAGGTGAATATCTCGGCGGCGCCATTGCGCCGGGCGTCACGATCGCGAGCGAGGCGCTCTATCGCGCGGCAAGTAAGTTGCCGCGGGTCGAGATCGCTCGACCTCGCGACGTGATTGGTTCCACGACGACCGACGCCATTCAATCCGGTTTGCTCTACGGCTACACCGGGCTGGTCACAGGCATTGTCGAGCGGATGAAAGCCTCTCTCGACGGAGCAACCGTCGTGGTTGCCACGGGCGGTCTGGCGCGTTTCATCGCCAATGAGGCCGATGTCATCGACGAG
>CAYFTY010000862.1:0-2504 GCA_964346045.1 uncultured Bradymonadales bacterium
ACAGTCGCCGCGTGTATCATGCGACCGCCTCGACGATCAGGTAGGTCGTATAGGCCAGATATACCACGAGGAGCAGGCCTCCCTCGATGCGATTTAGACGCGCTGGCCCCCGGAATCCGAATGCAAAGACAAAGACTCCGATGGTGAGGGCCGCCATCACGGGCACGTCGCGCTGCAGCGCGATGGGGTCCATGTCGAAGGGAGCGATCACGGCGGCGATACCAACGACGATCAGGGTATTGAAGAGATTGGACCCGATGATATTGCCAAGCGCGAGGTCGTGCTCGCCCTTTCGGGCTGCGATCACCGACGAGGCGAGTTCTGGAAGCGATGTGCCGATCGAAACGACCGTCAGACCGATGAGCAGGTCGCTGACGCCCCAGTCGCGGGCAATCTCGACCGCGCCCCAGACCAGCATGCGCGAGCTCACCATCAGGCCGATGAGGCCGACTGCTGTCCACACCAGAGCAGCGGCCAATGAGAGCTTTTTCTTCCTTTCGATGGCCTCACCCGCTTCGGCGCCCAATTCGTCGGGTGGCGACTCTTTGTCGCGGTAATAACCCCAGCCCAGGATGCCGGCAAAAAAGGTGAGCAAGACGACACCCTCGACCCGCGAGAACGCGCTATCCCAGAGATGCGCCGCGGTGAGTGGCAAGGTCAGCGTCAAGAGAGGCAACTCGAAGCGCACGAGCGAAGAATGCACCGCGATCGGAGCGATCAGGGCCGTAATGCCGAGGATGAGCCCGAGGTTGGTGATATTCGAGCCGTAGGCATTTCCGAGCGCGATACCTGCGCTGCCGTCGAGTGCCGACATCGCCGACACGAAAATCTCGGGAGCCGAGGTGCCGAAACCCACGATGATCATGCCGACGAAAAGCGGTGACATGTTGAAATGCAGCGCCGTAGCACCTGCCCCGAGCACGAAGCGGTCGGCAGCAAAAACCAGAAACACCAGCCCGAGAATGAGCGCGAGATATGTCACGTAATAACCCTCTTAGAAGTCGGGCGTTCTCAGAATCAAACCGACGCGGCGCGTTCCATCATACATCGGCACGCATTCTTCGAGTCCGTCGAGATCCAGGTCTCCGCAGCCCATCACCACAGAGCTCAGGATCGGGCTCGTTGTTGACATCAATGACCGGCGTCTGCTTTTCGGGCGCGTCCGAACGCGCCATGCCAAAAGAGAGCAGCATAGCCAGGACGGTGAGAACGCTGGTTTGCAGAACATGAACGAGTCGTACATTTTTAATGTATCACCTCATCGTGACCTGCACTCTTCAAAACGGAAGCTAGTAGTGTCAACTGCCGACTGAGACATGAAGAGAGAGCACCGGTTTCTTTTGCGAGGCCTCACTTCGCCGGACCTATGGCCAGGATCAACGCCACCTACCGACCATCAACTAGCTGCTCGCGATATTCCAGTGCGCGATGACCAACGGCCAGTACATCTGTGCACGCGGGCTCGGCACTTCTCAGCTAGCTCGCCGTCGCTCGGGATCAACGAGGTATAATCCTATCGCCATCATCATGGCAGATAAGAGCAGAGAAATCGGCACGCCCAGCGCAAGCAGAGGGATGAGCGCATACGTCCATCTGGGGTGCAGGTGCATCGACGAGCCGACGACTTCGTGCACGACGACCGCGAGTGGGAAGCCCAGCCCGCCGCTAAGGATCACGAGTGCGATGGCAAGCGCCAGGCTCTTACCGCTATGACGCGTGGCAATGTCCTCCCTTTTGGGGCTCCGGCGTATCGGCCGCCGCCGAGAATTCGCGTCATAGGATTGTAGAACGGGCGCGCAAAATGGATCTACGAGAGACAGCCGCTCAGCTCAAAGCGCTGCCACGACGATGGGCTCGACCAACTGGTCGACCAGGCGCCACAGCGCCTCGTCGGTCGTCCTTTCCCAGCGTCCCGACCAGATCTCAATGCAGATTCCATGGGTGACAACGCTCGCACGCCAGGCCAGCGCATCGCGCTCTTTTGCGGACAGTTTCGCGTACCTTTCGGATTCGCCCAGCGGACGTGAGAAGCTTGTGCGAAGCGCTGCCCAATCGGGTGGTGTTTCGTGTGGATGGAGAAAGAGTGCTTCGTAAAAACGGGGATTGTCTGCGGTGAATCTCGCGATCGCGAAGGCTGCTCCTCGCACCGGATCACGCTGGGTTGCTTCGTTCGAATCGATCGCCTCGAGGAGCTCTTCAATGATCGCCTCGACCACGGCGTCATTCAGCGCCTGCATATTCTCGAACGCGCCAGAGACCGGCGCCGTGGATGACCCTAATTCTCGGGCGACGGTGCGTGCGCTCAGCCCGGCGAGACCTTGACTTCGGACAACTTCGAGGGCGGCATCGAGCACGACGTCCCGCGTATATTTCGTCTTCGGTGGCATGATCCAAACCTATCATGAGGGCAATCAGATAGCACGCGTTATATGACGGCTGTCATTTTTTTAGCTTGAAAAATTACATTTGTTATATTACATATGTCATATGATCGGCGAACACGC
>CAYFTY010000863.1:0-2496 GCA_964346045.1 uncultured Bradymonadales bacterium
GTTGAGCGGCGCGCGCCATCTCGAGAAGGCGCGGCTTGGGCTCGTAGTCGAAACCAAAGAAGAGCTGGTCGAAGCACTGGGATCGGCCGCTGACCGGCTCTGCGATGCCACGAGTGCGGTGCTCGGGCCCAACGCTTTTGTCAGCGCGGGTGGCGACGCGCCACGCATCGCTTTTCTCTTTCCGGGACAGGGAGCGCAGCGGGTAGGATTGCTGCGCGATGCCTACGATCGATTCGAAGGTTTTCGACGACGTGTGGATGCCCTCGCCTCGAGCGTCGACGAATATTTCGACAGACCGCTGACGCACTATCTCTATCCGGACCTTGCGGGAGAGCCCTTTGATATCGAGAAGGCCGAAGACGAGTTGAAGGCGACCGAGATCTGTCAGCCCGCCATGGCGCTGCTGGGTCTGGCGCTTGCTGCTTTTGTGCGCGAAGACCTTGGTCTCGAGCCAGAATTCACACTCGGGCATAGCCTCGGAGAATTCGTCGCTGTCGGCTCCGCCGGGCTTGCGAGCGACGAGGATATTCTGCGATTCGTGACCGAACGAGGCCGCCTCATGGCCGAACTCGAGCTCGAAGACCAGGGAGCGATGGTCGCGATCATGGGCGACGAGTCGACGGTTTCTTCACGCCTCGAGAGCTACGACGGTATCCAGATCGCAAACCTGAACCACCCGCAACAAACCGTCGTCTCGGGTGCGAAAGCTCAGATCGAAAGTCTCGCTTCCCGGCTCGAAGAAGACGGCATCAAGGCGACTCGATTACGGGTATCGCACGCCTTTCATTCGCCTCTTGTAGCGGGGGTTGCCGATGCGCTGCGGTCCGTCGCCGGGTCCCTCGATTTCGTCGAGGGGCACGCGACTGCGATCTCGGCGATCGACGTCGGCCCCTACGGATCAGACGCTCTCGAGACCTTTGTGAGTCATGCGACCGCGCCTGTGAATTTCATCGGAGCCCTGGAGGCCGCGCGTGAGCATGGTGCGAACTACTTCCTCGAAGTGGGTGCCGGTACGACGCTGACGCGCTGTGCGGCGAAGACTCTCGAGGATATCGAATCACGCACGCTGGGTAGTATCGAAAGCGACCAGAATCGCGAATTTCTGCGCACGCTCGCCCATCTGGTGGTCTCCGGCGCCGAGATCGACTTTCACGGCCTGCTCCATCAGACCGATCGACCAAAGATGGTCTCGCTCCCGGCCACGCGCCTCGAAAACCAGTCGTACTGGGTGGTGCGCGACAAGGCCAAACCCATGGCCATTGCCACAGAAGCTGAAGAGCGACGTCAGAACACAAACGGAGAACCTATGTCTGCCGAGAAAAACTCATCTCAGAATGACGGGCTCGTCGCACTCTTTCAGCAACAGAACGAGATTCTGCGGCAACATGCTCAGATCATGGCTGCACAGACAGCTCTCTTGAACGGCGCGAATGTCGATATCTCCGCGCTACAGGGAGCGATGGCAAAGACTGGCGAGGTTTCGAACATCCAGGTCGAAGCGCCGACTCCACTCGCCGAAAAGAGCACGCAGCCTGACTCCACAGACTCGCAGACCTCGCCCGAGCCGACGCAGGAATCTTCACCGGTCATCGAAGAGATCGACCACAGTGAGGTTGTGTATGCAGCGGTCGCAGACGTGAGCGCTTTTCCTGCCGACGCGCTTCAGGACGGGCAGCAGCTTGCCGCCGACCTCGGGTTCGACTCACTGATGTTTGTCGATCTCGGCGCCGCACTTCAAAAGGCCATACCTGGCCTCGGTGAAATCCCGCAGGATGCGTTCAATCAAAAGACGACCATCGGCGAGGTGATTACCTGGCTCAACGAACATGTCTCCGAGAAGAGCGAAGTCGACATCGTCGAAGAAGAAGCTGAGCTCGCCACCGACCAGACGATTCGGCGCTATGTGCCGACCTGGTACGAGCAGGCGCGGCCGGCGCTGCCCGAGCGAGGCGTATTCGACGACTTGAAATTGGTACTCGTGGCTGACGAAGCGGTTCCGGGCGCATTGACAGGCGCTCTCGAAAACGCCGGTGTCGAGATCGTAACCTCGAGCGCAGATGCAGCCGAGGATGCGCTCGAAGATGCACATGCCAATGGTCTGCTCTGGTACGTGGGTGACGATTGCAACGACGAGTTGGAACTCTATTGGAGAGCTCACCGCCTCGCGGCGACGCTCCACAACGTCAGCGACGAGCCGAGAGCCTTCGGGATTCTCTCGTCTATTGGCCACGAAAGCCTCATGCGAGGCGATGCTCCGTGGGCCGATGGTCTTGCGGCCTTCGCAAAATCGCTCGCCCGAGAATGGTCGTCTACGCGCATCAAATACATCGACGCCACCGATGCATTCGAAGAAGCGATCCGCGAACTTGGCACTCCGGCCAAAGATGTCGTCGCCCATTACACAGGTACGACTCGCCGGGTCCCAGGACTTGCGGAAGCGCCGTTCGGTGACTCTGAGCTCGAGTTGTCCAGCGACGACGTGATCGTCGTAACAGG
>CAYFTY010000864.1:0-2496 GCA_964346045.1 uncultured Bradymonadales bacterium
GGATCCACGCTGGCGTCGTCCGAGCCCGTGTCGTCGATCGACACATCCTGGCCCATGTCAGGCACGCGGTTGTTGGATTTCGGGTTGTTCGGGTTCTTTCCTTCTGGGTCGTTGCCGCATGCCGCAAGAAGCAGCATAACAAGCAAAACGAGAAGTCGCCGCGCCATGGGCCCTCCATTAGATTATAGTTTCGATTGGTGCACTTAGTGTAGCACGAGTTACTTTTGGAACGTAGCAATTATTCCGGCTCGGGGCGTGCCACGACAGGGGTTTCTGTCGATGCCTCTTTCGGGTGTTGCCGGAAATCCCACGGAGGAGAGCATGTTCCTCTGGCCGAACAACGCGAGAGCAATGGCGCATCGTTTTCCAGCGGAGCGATGGTTTCGTAGATGAGGTCGAGATCGTCGATGACCACTGAGAAGTAGAGTAGAAGACGGAATCGCGACCATCTAAATGGACGGCATGGGAAGCCGAGATTGGGATGAAGCAATTGGCGACCTGCTGGCTGCGACGAAGTCACTCCGAGTCCACTCTTCGTTCGCTCTGATGCTGGTGACATATCGTTCTCTGCGGGCCGAAGCCATCTGCAATCGAGTGTGGTTTCTGGGCGGTTAGATATCACCGGCGGTCGGGAGCTCGAGGCACGCAGCAATTGCGACTCGGACGACCTTGGTGGTAGTCTCAGGTGCACCGAGATTGAACCATGGACGTCGTTTGACTTATCCGATCCCGGGTCAGCTTTTCACTGGCCGATACGAAATTCAGGCCGTCGTTGGCGCGGGGGGGTTCTCCCGCGTGTATCTCGCCGTTCAGACCGAGTTGGATCGGCCTGTCGCGATCAAGGTGCTGAAGCCCCACGAAAAGACGAGTGACGAGGAGGCGGCAGACCAATTCGACCACGTAATCTCGCGTTTCAGGCAGGAAGCGAAGTTGATTTCGCGTCTCAAAGACCAGAATACCGTCGTCATTTACGATTACGGTTCGACGGATGACGGGCTGCTCTACATGGTCATGGAGTACGTCGATGGTCTGACTTTGCGCCAGCTCACGAAAGGGCAGCCACTCGAAGCCGAACGAGTTGTCTACATTCTTCGTCAGGTGCTGAGCAGTCTCGAAGAAGCACATACACTCGGGGTGCTCCATCGCGACGTCAAGCCTGCCAACATCATGGTGTACGAGCATGCTGGCCGCCGCGACCAGGTTAAGTTGCTCGACTTCGGTATTGCAAAAGTCCTCGAAAAAGAATCGAGGCCAGTCACGAAGATGGACCTCACCGGTGATGGCATGTTGGTGGGGACGCCTCGCTATATGTCGCCCGAGCAGATCCGCGGCGAGGAGCTGACGCCGGCGAGTGACCTGTATAGCCTGGGTCTTGTGGTCTATGAATTACTGGTCGGCACGAAAGCGGTAAATTCGGATAGTTCGATCAGCATTATCTCTCGGCATCTCGATCCGGAACCGATTGCAGTGCCGCCCGACCTCGAAATCCCCGACCGCCTGCGTCAGATCGTAGACCGCATGTTGTCGAAGAGCCCGACACTTCGCTACGAGACATGTAAGGCCTTGCTCGAAGACCTGCGTGATTGGGACCGTTACCTCGACGACTCGATGGACGACACAGTCAAAGTTGTTTCGCGGTCGTTCGAGAAGATGAACGAAGTCGAACAATCGCTCGGCAACGTCGAAGCGGTGCCCGACGATCCCTCAGAAGAGCTCGTCGTCGACCCCGGAATTCAGTCCGCCAAGCTTGGCGCCGTGATCATCATGGTATTGCTCCTGGTCGGGGGCGGATGGTGGGCCTCCTCTTCTTTCAGCGACTCGCCCGAAGAACGAGAGCGCGAAGCCTCCTCGTCGTCGTTCGAGCGCAAAGATGCGCCTTCAATCGTGAAGGGATCGAATGACGACGGCGCCAAAGTCCAGGCGACACACGATGGCGTCCTCGAGGCGGCGGTGCACGTCTCAGACGCTCTGGATGGGGCACGTTCGATCGCGCCCGACGAGACAGCAGGTAAGAAAACGAATGCGAAAGACGAGGCCGCAGGGACAACTTCGACCAGGTCGAAGCAACGGCAGGTGACCAGGAAGCGCCGGGGTGCCGTTTTCCGTACAGCGAAAGAGAACAAGAGTTCGAATAAGTCGGCAAAGCAGACGCAGAATGCGAAAGCGACGTCTTCGAAAAAAGACGCGGACGAAGGGAGCGGGGACGATGGTTTGGGAATTTTTGCGATTGAATAGAAAAATCGCGATTCGATTGTGGCGGTGCAGCGTAGGCATTCTGGCATCGCTGATCGTCGTCGCATCGTGGCTTGTTTTCATTCCAGGGGAGGCGTTCGCACAGTCCGACACGCAGCGAGCCAGAACACATTTCGAGGATGGGGCGTCGCTCTACTACGAGGGTGAATACTCGAGGGCGCTCATCGAGTTCAAACGAGGGCACGAGATCGTTCCAAACGGCATGTTCGTCTATAATATCGCCCTATGTCACATCAAATTGGG
>CAYFTY010000865.1:0-2496 GCA_964346045.1 uncultured Bradymonadales bacterium
CCTCCTCGGCAAAAACGTCGCCGAGACGAAAGCGGTCGTCATCGGGCAGGTCTTCATCACTCCAGAATTCTTCGTCTTCATAGAAGTCTTCAGGGTCTACTCGTTCGCGCTCGTCATCCGAGGCGAGAAACGCCTCGACCGATGAACGTCGCTTGCGTTTGGAGCGCTTCTTTCGTTTTCGTTTGGTGCGGCCATTGTCTTCTTCGACCGATTGCGACGAGGCGATCTCGTCGGATTTGTATTTATGCGGATTGAGGATGGGGTCGACGTAGAAATAGGCAGCGACCATCAGGCCGATGAGTACGAGCACCACCAACCATGTCTTCCAGCTCGAGCCTTCGTGCAGCGAGGCATCATCGGGCACATACGATGGTGCCTTCGTCGCGGGCTGCGACGGGCGTTTTTCGTGCTCGGTGGACGTCTTTTCGCCCATGCCAGGCGGCCCCGGCGGGCCGGCTGGCGGGCGTTTTCGCGGCGGCCCGGCCGCACGACGCCGTGGGGGCGGTCCCTTGGGTTTGCGTTCATCCGACATTAGATGATGGTCTGGCAGATCGAGATTTCAGGCAAGTCGGTTCGCCGACCATGCGGATGGGATCTCGGGCTGACTTGCAAGTCATCCTTTCTTCTGGTTTGCTGTCGCCCTTCGAGAAGCTGAAATTGAATGTCTGGAGTATCCCATGCGTAGATGGTTCCCCCTGATTTTGCTCGCGGTGCTGGTTTTTGGCTGTGGCGATGACGAAGACAATAGTGCGCCGGCCAACAATACGTTCAATAATGCGCGGCCTCAGAATGACATGGGCGCGCCCGAGGTCGGCACGAATAACGCTTCGAATGAGAACAATACGAACGGGGCAAATCATACGAACGGAACGAATAACACGAACGGCTCGTCCAACAACGTCGATGTCGACCCGACTCCATGTATGGATGTGTTGAATCTCGACACGAGTTTTCAGCTCGATCGCGAAGGCAGATCCGGGCAGTTCTACAGCGAGGCCGTCTTTGACGGACGTGGCGTCTGGGTCGCTTATAATCGGCCTGAGTCTGAAGATTTCGACGAAGAGGCCGTCTTCGTCGTGCGGCTGACCTGTGATGGAAGCGTCGATGTTGGCCCATTGCAGCTGAGCGAGCCGATGAGTGGTCGGCGAAATTACTCTCCGACGATCCAAGCTTATGACGGAAATGTCATGGTGGCGTGGGTCTCTCAGGCCACCGGCGAGAATCCCAAATTTGTTCGCTACGTCGCATTTGGGCCCGATGGTGTGCGTTTGAACGACGAGAACGCCGACATCACACCGGTCGCCAGCGGTGTCGATCCCGTATCCGAGACGATCTGGGAAATCGACCTCGCGGCCTACGAAGATGGCGGGGTGGTGGTTGCGACCGCACTCGGAATAGAAGAGCGCGTCGTCGCACAGCGATTCGACTGGCAGGGCGCCCGCGTGGGTGACGCTTTCGTCCCGTTCGAAAATAAGGGAATCAGCCAGTCCTTGCCGACCGTGAGCGCTGATCCAGACGGAACGCTCTACATGGGGTGGAAACGCTTCATCCCGGCGGATAGCGAGACAGGACAAGAGGAGGTTCCCGACCGCGCCGTGGTCATCGAAATCGCGGCAGGCGCGACAGGCGCTGGCGGCGCAACCCCTGTACCCGCGCAACCCCTTGCTGCCGAGAACCCGACCCTACGCTTTGCAGGCAACGTTTCGCCCGATGGGGAACACTGGTTGGCCTTCCAGGCGCTCCAGGGCAATCGGAGCGATATTCTGGTGCGCGACGGGGCGGATGTGCAGTCGACGCGCGTTGGCGTTCTGGGAACCCGGGGCTGGGTCAACTTTCGACCGAATGTCGCTGCCGGAGCCACGCTGGGTATGGTGGCCTACCAGCGCTACCAGACCAGCCCCATCAAAACCGACGTCGTCGTCCAGAGTTTTCGAAGCACCGAAGTCGGCTACGAGGTCGGGCAACCCATCGTGATCGTCGACGACGAGTCTTCGATTCCGCCGTACGGGCCTGGGATTACGCATGTCGGAGACGATGTATTTTTCGTCACGTGGTCGGCAGGCGAATCCGCTCCGGACGCACGGGTCTGGGGACGCTTTGTGCGTGCGACCTCGCCCTGAATTACCTCTGGCCTCTTGCAGGCCAAATTGGGAAAATATCCCTGCTATGTTAACGTTTAGAGTATGAGTGGAGACGATTCCAAAAACGGGCTCGATGAAGACTCTTCGGTCTTGACCTCATTCGGGAGTCGAGGAAACGACGCGACTTCGGCCGGAGGTCATGTCGCGGGCCGGAGCGGGCCCGAGCACGGCTTCAACGCCGAGCCGACGCGACCGCCGCGAGCCGCTCCGGTGCCAGGGCAGGGTCAGCCCGGTCAGAACATGCCTCGCCAGCCGATGCGTGGTCACACTGGTCAACCCATGCAAGGTCAGCCCGGCCAGCCGATGCAGGGTCAGCCCGGCCAGCCGATGCAGGGTCAGCCCGGCCAGCAGATGC
>CAYFTY010000866.1:0-2495 GCA_964346045.1 uncultured Bradymonadales bacterium
GACTTGGTAACCTTATCACCATTCACGTAGGTGCCTGTGGCACTTCCAAGATCGATGACGCTGAACGAGCCGTCCGAGGCACGTTCGATCACCGCGTGAATGCGTGAAACGTTCGGATCCTCGAGCCGCAGATGCGAGCTCGAAAGTTTTCCGACTTTGATCACGTCGAGATCGAGTTCTTCGGTGCGGGCTACTTCGCCCCCTTCAAGCACCTCGAACCGCAGTACAAAATTGCTCATGATCTTTCCTAACGTCTCTCTTCCAGCTTCATCGCCGGAGGGCTGACGCCTTCAAGTTATCGCGTCACGACTGAATGTCGAATTTCTGGTCGCCTCAGATATCCTCGACCGACTCGACCATCTCATTGACGAAGTCTGATCGAATGTTGATCAGGCTGCTCGTCTTGCCGTGTTGTTCGGCGTTGAGGTTGGCTTCGTCGGGCTTGACGAGGTTACCTTCGACATCATCCGCTTCGAAGTCGTAGCGCGTCTCTTTCTTATACACCACGTCTCCGCCGCCGGTATTGCCCATTGCCTCGCCGGCCGTCGGAAGCGCGTCCTGCGCAGCCGCGTGGCTGGTGGCGAGTGCAATGCCTGCGAATACCAATATTGAGAGGACTTTCTTCATCTCAACTCCTGACGTCTATCGGGACCTTCACATGGACCGACAACGGCGCCTTCGGAAAGTTCCAAAAAATCTCTGTGTTCTACGAACCGAAGCGAGAATACCACATCGAGGTGGCGCAACCAAAGCGTCAGCGCACGGAGGACTCAAGGTGTTTCGCCCTCGGCAGGCGTTTCGGCGGCTCCATCGCCTTCGGCTGCCCCCTCCTGACCCTCAGCGGCTTTTGCCTTTTCGGCTTCTTCGGCTGCCTTCGCCTCTTCGGCCATTCGCTTTTCTTCTTCGGCCATCGCCTTCATATCCTGCTCGAGTTGGATCTTCTGTCGCTTCAGCTCGGGGATCTGAGTGCTCGTCACATCGATGAGCTTCTGCACCTGGGCGATTCGGTCGTTCGCATCGTTGCGAGCTTCCATATTGTCTGAGCGATCGTAGTCGAGGAACTGCCGATAATGATCGATGGCTTTCTGGTAGTGTTTGACGGCCTCTTCCATGTTCCCAATCGTCCAGTCCATGGATTTGACGGGATCCTGGGGCGGCTCACCTCGACCGATTCCGATCATCGCGTTCTGCGCAAGATGCTCGTGTTCCAGCACCCCGAGATTGAACTGCACGAGAGCATTCTGCGGATCCGCTTGCTGGACCTCGGCATAGATCTTCTCGGCTGCTTCGAGATTGCCCATACCGCGGCGCGCAACCGCAATCGAAATCTTGGCTTCGGTGTTGTTCGGTTCGAGCGCGAGCACCCGATCAAAGAGCTTGATCGCGCCTTCGTAGTCGCGCACGTTCAAGATTACGGCACCGAGGTTCATCAAGGCCGGGACGTGTTCCGGATCCAGTTCGGTGGCACGTTTGAACTGCCGGATCGCCTCCGTCACATCATTTTTGGCGAGCCAGACGAGCCCTTTGATGTTGGAAATATCCGGCTGCTTCTCGTCAATCTTTTCGGCGTTCAAACAGACGAGGAGCGCAACATCGTATGCTTCCATGTCGAAGTAGGCGCGAGCCAGATTCGCGTATGCGTCCAGATTCTGAGAATCACCCGCCAACGAGAGGCGAGCGTGGCGCACGGCTTTGGGGAAATCTTTGTCTTTGCGAAAGTAGACCGAGATATTCGAATGAGCCGCAGGGTTGAATTTGTCGACCTGAATCGCTTCTTCGAAGACCATCCGAGCTTCGTCGATCTGCCCGGCCTCGACTTTGAGCATGCCGAGATTCACGATCGGGTCTCCGAGGGCCGGTGACACTTCTTTGGCCTTACTGTAGGCCTCCCGCGCCTCTTCGGTGCGTCCCGAGACATGATGAATGATCCCCAGGTTGAACCAGGCCTTCCCAAAATTGGGGTCTTCATCGACCGCCTCTTCGAGCAGACCTTGAACCTGAGCCAGGTTCTTCCCCTCACCCTTTTTATAGAGCTCGACAGCAGACTCGAACGATTTGATGGCCTCCTCGTTCGTCGTTCCACCCTGAGGGGTTTCCTTGATGCTCTCCTCTTTCGCGTTCTGCGACCCGCCACAAGCAGTGACGAATGCCACGAGCGCTACGAGAGCCCAGAGGCGCAACCCGTATTTTCGTTTTGAACGTTTCTTCATGTCTTCTCCCATCACCGCTGCGAAGTCGTCGCGCCCTCAGTCGTCTCGGGCTTGGGCTCACGGCTCGATTCAAAATCGGTGAGTCGATCTTCGTCCTCGACCTTCTCGATGAACTTCACGCGCGAAAGGCCGGTTGCGAAATGATCAGGCTGCGCTCGGAGCTCAGAGGGTTTTCGGAATTCTTTCGGCCGAAGCTGCGCAAGTGCGATCTCGGCCCTCTTGCTGAAGTCGTTAAACCAGCTCTTATCCTTCGCAATATCCAGGGAACGTTTGTACGCATCGACC
>CAYFTY010000867.1:0-2490 GCA_964346045.1 uncultured Bradymonadales bacterium
GGCAAGATCGCGAGGGGAACCCCCGGCTTCTCAGGCGCCGATCTCGAAAACCTCGTGAACGAAGCAGCCCTGCAGGCCGCCCGGCGCGGCAAAGACCGTGTCGAAACCGACGATTTCGAACATGCAAAAGACAAGGTGTTGATGGGCTCCGAGCGCAAATCGGCGGTCATCGGCGAAAAAGAAAAACGAGTCACGGCGTATCATGAAGCAGGTCACGCGCTCGTCGCACTCCTGCAGGATGGCACCGACCCCGTTCATAAGGTCACAATCATTCCTCGTGGCCGCGCGCTCGGCGTCACACAGCAGCTGCCGACCGAAGACCGGCACACTATGAGCCGCGATTATGCGTTCAAGCGCATCTCAGTGATGATGGGCGGCCGTGCTGCCGAAAAGGTCGTATTTGACGAATATACGACCGGCGCCGGCAATGACATCGAGGTCGCAACCGACCTCGCGCGGCGCATGGTCTGCGAATGGGGCATGAGCGAATCCATCGGGCCCCTCTCGTACAGCGAAAGCCGCTCGAATCCGTTCATGCAGACCGGAGGCGGCGGTGCGGCGAATCGGCCCTACAGTGAGTCGGTTGCCAAAGAGATCGACGCTGAGGTGCGGGAGATCGTCACGACTCAGTATGACACTGCAGAGCAGCTTCTGACGGATAATCGGCATCTGCTCGAGCTGATGGCCGAAGCCCTCCTCGAATTCGAGGCTCTCGATTCAGAGGAGATCGAGATCATTCTGCACGACGAGTCGCTCGACCGGCTGCGACAGAAGCGGGCTGACGAGGCCGTCGAAGAGGAAGCCGAAGAATCCGAAGCGGAAGACCGCGCTCCCAAAACCGGATTCAAATCGCGGCTCACCGAAGGAAGCGGCCCTGTCGATTGGACACCCTCGACCCAGACTTGAAAACGATGCATCGCATCGCCTCTCTCGAAAAACCCGAACAGGCCCCACCGCTGAGGTGTGGGCCGAAGTCGCTGCATTTCGGCGCTCGCGCGTGGGTCATGGGCGTACTCAACGTGACGCCCGATTCCTTCAGTGACGGTGGAGAGTTCGACTCGGCCGAGCGCGCGGCCCGCCACGCGCGAGACATGGTCGAAGCGGGAGCGGATATTGTCGATATCGGTGGCGAATCCACGCGTCCCGGTGCCGACCCCGTCCCATTCGAAGAAGAGCTCGACCGCGTCTTGCCCGCCGTCGAAGCCGCCGCCAGGCTCGACACGCTCATCTCGATCGACACGTACAAAGCACCGGTTGCAGAAGCTGCTCTCGAGGCCGGTGCTCACATCATCAACGACATCAGCGGATTCGGATTCGATGCTGACATGCCCGGGCTTGCCGCATCGACCGGGGCTCCGGTCGTTCTGATGCATATCCTCGGCGAGCCTCGCACAATGCAAGAGTCACCTCGATACGACGACGTCATCGACGACATGCGGGCTTATTTCGAGGCGCGGATCGAGCTCGGCGTGAAAGCCGGGTGCGATATCGACCAATTCGTCATCGACCCGGGCATCGGTTTTGGGAAAACGGTCGACCATAACTACGAAATCATGCAGCGCCTTGCGGAACTTCGATCTCTCGGATGCCCGATCCTCCTGGGGACCAGCCGCAAGAGTTTCATCGGAGCCGTACTCGACAAGCCGGCCACGGAACGCGTCTGGGGCACTGCAGCGACCGTTGCGCTCGGCATCGCCAGTGGTGCAGACATCGTACGCGTGCATGACGTCGGCGAGATGGTCGACGTCTGTCGGATCACCGAGCGCATTCTACGCTGAGCGGCACTCTTTCGCGACCGCGCGCGCCGAGTAGGGCATCGCCACTGCGTCGGCACGTAATCCTTGCTCGAATCATACTTGGGGATACAATCAGGGGCGTCTCGGGAGACAAATGGACGCCATCTACGACATTTTGAGCGTGCAGAACGGATGGGAGATACTGATCGCGATCCTCGATTTCGCGATCGTCTTCTTCGTCATCTACCAGATTCTGCTGCTGATCAAAGGCACGCGCGCCGTGCAGATCTTGATCGGGCTCATCGTCGTTGTCGCGGTCTTCTTCTTTTCGAAAAACCAGTACCTGACGCTGCCGACCACCCACTGGTTCATCGATAAATTCATCGCGAATTTCATCATTATCATCGTGATCATCTTCCAGGCGGACATTCGTCGCGCGCTGGCTCAATTCGGTCGCACGACACTCTTTTCGGGGGGGCGTGCACTCGAAGACGCGCCAGTCCTCGAGGAGGTCATCAAGGCTTCGATGATGCTCTCGCAGCGCCACCTCGGCGCTCTCATCGCGATCGAACGAAACGCCAATCTCAACGAAGTCACCGAAGAAGGCATCCGTATCGATGCGATCGTCAGCAAGGATCTCCTCTTCAGCATCTTCATGCCCGAGCATCAGAATCCGCTGCACGACGGCGCGGTCGTGATTAAGAAAAGTCGCGTCTCGGCCGCAGGTTGCTTTTTGCCGCTGACGAATAATCCC
>CAYFTY010000868.1:0-2490 GCA_964346045.1 uncultured Bradymonadales bacterium
GCCCCGACTCCTTGGCCTCTCTACCTGGTCGCGATTCCGCTCATCGCGATTCTGGCGTGGGATCTGGTCATGGATCCGCAGATTCTGAAAAATCTCTTCACGTACAAATACGATCGCGAGTGGAATAATGACGGATGGGATACGTCATTCCGATGGGTGCTCGCCTTCGTGACCATCCCGGCCGTGCTTGGTGGGGCGCTCCTCCTCGTCCACAACTTCGTGCTGCGAAAACTCGGCGTGGTCATCATGGTCTGCAGCGGAATTGCGCTCGCCTACTTCTGCCTCGACGTCTACATGCCGCGACTCTCGCAGACGTGGTCTCAGCAAGGGTTGTGGCAGTATTATTACGAGGCCTGCGAAGAGACCGACGGCCCGCCGGGGGGCGATGAACGCAAGACTTATTGCGAACAGCCGGTCATCGCCTACAAACTGAATTGGCGCGGCGAAACGTATTACAGCATGAATCAGGTGATTCCGATTCGAGACGATGACGACTTCACCCATTTCCTCTCGGAAGTCGGCGACGGCCCCTTTTACGGAATCATGGAGTACGCGCGATACCGCGGTGAGTTCCAGCGCCGATTGCCTTCGCGATTCCGCAAGAAGGCCTGCATTGTCTATGACAAGAATATGAAATTCGTGCTGGCGAAGGTCCCCTGCGCCGAAGACGATCCCGAACGCAAAGATCCAGGCTCTGGCGAGAGTCCCGCGAATCGATGAAGCAAAACCCCTCGCAGATCATTCGGCTGGAAGGAACATGTTGCGTCGGTGATTCAAGCCCTCGAGGGGTTGGAGACGCCAAAGGTACCCTTTCCAATTTCAGGGTCAACTGCTAAGCTTCCCCGGCCTTGAAATCTGGCCAAAGTAAGGGGCGCCACGCGCCCGTCGAATATCAAGTTTCTCAGTAAGTTACGGAGACTGCGACATGAGTACAGCGAAGCTGACGTTAAACGGAGAAGAATACGAGTTTCCACTCGTTGAGGGTACCGAGGGTGAAATCGGTATCGATGTCGCCAAGCTTCGTGGCTCTTCGGGTGCCATCTCGCTCGACCCGGGGTACGGAAACACGGGCTCATGCCAGAGCGCCATCACGTTCATCGACGGCGAAAACGGGGTGCTGCGCTATCGGGGTTACCCCATCGAGGAGCTGGCTGAGAAGACCAGCTTCGAAGAGGTGATGTACCTGCTCATCTGGGGCGAGCTTCCTTCGAGTGACGAACTCGATAAGTTCAACGCGCAGCTTGCCGAGCACAGCGACGTGCCCGATTCGGTCAAAGAGCAACTCGATGCGATGCCCGATGGTATTCATCCGATGGCGGCTGTTTCGGCGGTCACCACGACCCTCTCGGCCTTCTACCCTTCGGGAGATGACCGCGACACTGATATCATCCGGCTCATCGCCAAATTCAAAGGCGTCGTGGCCTACGCCTATCGCCGCAAGGTCGGCAAAGATTATATCGATCCGGACCCCTCGAAGGGATACATCGAAGATTTCCTGAGCATGATGTTCGGCAAAGCCAGCGATGTGACGGTGAAGGCCTTCAACGAACTCTTGATTTTGCATGCTGACCACGAGCAGAACTGCAGCGCTTCGACTGTCCGCATGGTCGGAAGCAGCCACGCGAATCTCTACGCATCTGTCGGTGCTGGCATCTGCGCCCTCTGGGGTCCACTTCACGGTGGAGCGAATCAGAAGGTCATCGAGATGCTCGAGGAGATCAAAGCCGACGACGGTGATGCCGATAAATACATCGACCTTGCCAAGGACAAATCAGCAGGCTTCCGTCTGATGGGCTTCGGTCACCGCGTCTACAAAAACTTCGACCCGCGAGCCAAGATCATCAAGCGCTCGGCCGACGAGATTCTGGGGGAGTTGAATATTGAAGACGAGGCACTCGACATCGCCAAGAAGCTCGAGAAGGCTGCGCTCGAAGACGAGTTCTTCGTATCGCGCCGGCTCTACCCGAATGTCGACTTTTACAGTGGCATTATCTACAGGGCGCTCGGCATTCCGACCGACTTCTTCACGGTGATGTTCGCGCTCGGGCGTTTGCCTGGTTGGATCTCACAGTGGCGCGAGTTGCGCGAAGAGGGCGGCCGAATTCATCGCCCACGCCAGATTTACATCGGTGAAGGCGAACGACACGTCGAGTAATCAAGACCTATCAAGGCATCCAAACCGAGGCTCTCCGCAGCCTCGGTTTTTTTGTTCGGGCGACTCGATTCTCGGGTACCAATGGAGATGATCGACCGGGGCGCTTCCCTGCGAGTCGCTCTCTGGTAGAATCGAGATTCCTCACGCGGACGAGAGTATGAGAAACGTTCTTCTGCTGATCCTGGGGATCTCATTCGCTACGGGTTGCGTCTTCGACACGGGCCCCGATCTGCCCCCATTCCTGGCGAATGACGTGGGTATGTCCAACGGGGCGCAGGATATGTCCGACGCTGCTCAGACTGATATGACGGTTCAGGAAGATGCCGGGTCCAACC
>CAYFTY010000869.1:0-2487 GCA_964346045.1 uncultured Bradymonadales bacterium
GCAGACATAGCCTTCGGGGCAGATCCCTTCTTGATTAATCGTGTCGTTCACGCAGACGTTCGAGCCCTGGATCTCGTAGCAGGCCGAATCGCCAGGGCACTGTCCGTTCTGGCAGAAGGTCACGCATTTGCCGTTCTGGAGACAAACGCCGTTCTGTCCGCAGTCGTTATTGCTCTGGCAGTCTCGGCAGACCGGGCACTGCGATGCGCAGGCTCCGTTTGCTTTGCAGTAGAATCCGCCGGGGCAATCTGAGTCGCTGGTGCAGGGTGGAACGCGACATTCGCCCGTCGAGGTGTCGCATTCGAGACCGGTCTGACATTGGCTATCGGATGTGCAGGGCACGTTTTGACACGTGCCGTTTTGACAGATGTCGCCGTCGAGACAATCGTTCGAGGTGTTGCATGTGCAGGGTCGATTGTAGAGGAAGCACACGCCATTCTGGTCGTCGGAGTGCAGCGAGCGCCCGATGGTGCCGCCCTGGTACGAGAAGTACATCGTCGCTTCGTAGACCTGGCTGTGATCGAGGCCGAGAAGGTGGCCGATCTCGTGCGTCGCGATGGTTTGAAGGTCAGTGCCCGACCCGCTCGAAGTGAAATTGAAACGTACCCCGTTGAAGATGATGGGCGCGTTTCCGATCGTACAGGCCTGAGGATTGAAAGAGGTCATCGTCAGGCCGATCACCTGGTCGATGGGTCCCCATGAGTCGTCCCACTGATTCTCGACCCACGAGAGCACGACCAACCCACCCGACTGATAGGCCGTTCTCGAGGTTGTGCCCTGGTAGCGCGACGAAAATGCCGAGCAGCAGGGTTGTTCCCACGACGCGAACGACGTCTGGATAATCGACTCGACCTGCGAAAACGAGAAATTATCGCTACCGTCCTGGTTGATATAGTAATCAATGGGCAGGCTCGAAGCCGGCCACGTCAATCCGTTGGGGCAATTGCCATATCCATCGGAGACCTGAAAGGCCATGGCCGACGACGAAGTCATCATGAATGCGCTGAGCGCCAGAAGTGCCAGGAGACGTCTCATTGCGGACCTCCTTTGAGTGCGGCCACGAGACTCTGAAGCTCGGCTCGGAGCGAATCGTAATTGCGGTGTTCATCGTGGCGGTGTTCGATTTTCTGCGGCTGCTCGCCGTCGAAGATGGCCACGGACGAGAGGTCGCGGATGGCCTGCACGTCGTCCTTGCTGCGCACGATCGAATATTTGGATTGGCCGAGTGCGGTGAGGTAGAGCTTTCCGTCTTTTTCGCTGCGATTGAGGAAGAGTACGACTTCCTCTCCCTTTTTGAATTGCGCGTCGCCAGGGATGCGATGTCCCATGCCGTCGCTCGCGATGCCACCCCATTGAAGGAAGGCGATCTTTTCACCAGACTTTGCGCCGTGGAACCCCTCTTTTACATCGAGCGTCCAGCGGGTCATGACCTGCCCGTTACGAGACTCGTCCGAGAAGTATTCGTGTTTGGCGATCGTCGCGTGGACGATGACCTCGGAGTCTTCGACGAGGTCCACGAGGCCCATGTATTTCATCACGGTCGCGCTGGCAGTGGATGCCAGGCCTACGACGAGAGAAAATGCGAGTAAACATGCCGCCAAGACGAGGTGTCTGCCGGGGCGAATCGTACTTCGATGCATGGTACTATCCTCACGAAATTCGGCCACAAAAGGCGCTTCACTATATGGAAATTCAAGCCAGACTCAAGTAATTCACCGATTTCGAGGCCCTCGTCGCGCCTGAGGACCATGAACTCATCAGGTTTCGTGCGTGCAAATTCTGAGCCGATCATTTAGTAACACACGACTCAGAACATACGACCAGGGCGTCGATGACTTGCCTGTAAATCGAGCGGACTTATGATACGCAGGCACGTCGGAATCTTCCGACGCATCCATGGAATAGGAGAGGTAAGAAATGGCACTGGATGAATCCCTTTTTGACTCGCGCATTGTCGAACGCAATATCCGTAAAGGATTGATCACGCGCGAGGACTACGAAAAATATCTCGATTCGCTCGACGATAGCAAAGAAAACGCCGAGCCCATCGAGTCGGAATTCGAGGAGAATGTCCTCGAAGACGATGAAGAAGAAGGCGAAGAAGTAGAAGGCGACGAAGAGGACGAGTAGAGTATGAGCGACGATACGAAGTCCGACGAAAAACAATCCAAAGAAGCCGAACCGAAACCGCTTGGCGACGGGTCCGGTGTGTACATTCCAGGCGGATCCGACGGCGACGAGCCGCCGATTGATTTTGGTTCGTTTGTTCTGAGTCTCGGGACGAGCGCGTACGTGAGCCTCGGAAAAGTCGAGCACCCCGATCTGCGTGACGAGGCGGGCGACCCTGACCTCGCTGCAGCGAAACAGGTCATCGACATTCTGAAATTGCTCCAGGAAAAAACCAGCGGCAATCTCGAGCCGGAAGAAGAAAAGATTTGCGGAGAAGTCAGCGAGGAGCATGAGTGGGCACATCAGCTAGGAAGGTGA
>CAYFTY010000870.1:0-2477 GCA_964346045.1 uncultured Bradymonadales bacterium
TCCGTCCCCATTTCTTGAGGGCGGGCGGAAAATGATCCTTCAGGGCACCCCATGGGGCCAAGCCCCAAAATTCCCCTTTTCAAAACGGCCAGAAACGTTGCATCGAATCCAAGAACCTTTCACTCACATTGCATCGAAAGGACGACATTGTAGGGAATTGTCAGACATTCGATCAACGTGTTATCAGGCGCTCGCTCGAAAAGAGTGCTCTCAAGCTCACCTGAGGAGAGAAAATGCTGGATATCAAATTCATTCGAGAAAATCCGGAGGTCGTCAAAAAGGCGGCCAGAGACAAGATGTTCGACACGGTCGACGTCGATGCATTGATCGAGTTCGACGAAAAGCGTCGTGAGTTGATCCACGAGTCCGAGCAGGTGCGCTCGCGCCGCAATGAAGTCGCCTCCGAGATTCCCAGCGCATCGAATGAAGAACGACCCGCGCTCATCGAAGAAGGGCGCGAGCTCAAAGAGAAAGTCCAGCAGCTCGAGGACGAGCTCGACGACGTGGTCGCTCGTTTTGATCAGATGATGTTGATGGTGCCCAATGTGCCACTCCCCGAGGTGCCCGTCGGTGAGACCGACGAGGACAACGAGGTGTTGCGCTATGTTGGCGAAAAACGGGAGTTCGATTTCAAGCCTCGAGACCACGAGGAGCTCGGCGAGTTGCTGGGCATCATCGAAAAGGAAAACGCGATCAAATTCGCCGGCTCGCGCGCCTATCTCTTGCGGGGGGCAGGCGCGCTTCTCGAGCTTGCCGTTGCTCGACTCGCCGTCGAGATTCTCGTCGAAGACGGGTTCGAGATGGTGCTCGCGCCGCTGATGGTCAATGAAGAGGCGATGACCGGTACGGGGTTCTTTCCATACGGCAAAGAAGATACCTACTATCTCGAGCGAGATGAGAAATATCTCGTCGGCACCAGCGAAGTTTCGCTGGTCTCGCTCAATCGCGAGCGCATTTTCGACGAGGACGAGCTGCCGGTCACCATCGCGGGCTATTCGCCATGTTTTCGCCGAGAGGCAGGAAGCGCCGGTCGCGACACGCGCGGCGTCTATCGCGTTCACCAATTTACCAAGGTCGAACAGGTCGTGATCTGCAAGGATGACCCTGAGCTTTCTCGGAGCTTTCACGAGCGGATTCTCGGCAACGCCGAAACGCTGATGCAGCGGCTCGAACTTCCGTATCGAGTCGCGCTGGCGTGCACCGGTGAGATTGGGCTGGGCCAGGTGCTCAAACACGAAGTCGAGACCTGGATGCCCTCACGAGACGGCTATTTTGAGACCCATTCATGCTCGAGTCTCTACGATTATCAGGCCCGTCGCTCTCAGATTCGCTATCGTGATGCGAATGGCCAGATTCAGACCTGCTTCACCCTCAATAACACGATGGTGGCGTCGCCGCGCATCCTGATCCCGCTCCTCGAATTCTATCAAAACGAGGACGGATCGGTGACCGTGCCCGAGGCGCTGCGCCCCCACATGTTTGGGATGGAAGTGATTCGTCCCGCGGGTGGATAGAACGACGTTCTGAGTCGAGCGCTTGACCTCGATCGCGAGTTTCGCGATCCTTTGCCTCGCGCGTCTGACGGGGCTTCTTCCGTCTATCGAGGTCCATCATGCGAAATATCGTTGTATCGCCAGTCTTCGTCGTCTGCGTGCTTTTCGGGCTCGTGGGCTGTGCGGGGGATACCGAAGACTCGGGGCCCACGAATCAGCAGCGGAACGTGATACCGCTCGTGGTCAACTTCGATCAGCAGACCATCGTCCCGACATCGGTGCTCTCCTTTGAACTCGGCGCGACCGAGCGGGTGGTTGCCGAGCGCGCAGAAGTACAATTCGTTGGTTTCGACGGCACCGGGCGCGAGATCGATGTCGTGACGTTCATCGACGGTACCGACCGCGATGGCGACCAGGGAAATATCATTGTCAACGTCCCGGTCGATCAGCAGCTCTGGGCGACCATCGACCCAAGGCCCAACGCGGTATTCGACGGCAGCATCGAGGTACGTCTTCTCGATGAAATCGGCGTGTTCGCCGAGGGCACGCTTGCTTCGCAGGAGCTTCGATTTTCGAGTGAGGTCGAGCCGAGCGTCGATTCGATTGCCGATGGAGTCTTTTTCGTGAATCAGGACGTCGCGGTCACCGGTGAGAACTTCTTGCGTGAGAGCGAAGGCACGACATGGGCGGTCGTCAGCGGCACCCTGAGTTTCCTCGATGAAACTCCAGACCGCGAGATCACCGGCGAACGCGTTGCCATGCGATTCGATGGCGAGCGTTCGCGCGGCATTTTTCCGATCGACCCCGGGGTTTTCGGGATTGCGCCCGCGACCTTCTCAGGCAGCGTGGAGTTCGAAAACGAGCTCCGCAACGGGCGCACCTATGCCGGTAACTCGCAAAACGATGTGCAATTTACGATCGAGCAGACCTTTTTGAGTGGCATCGACCCGGCTGCCGGCAGCCGCGGACAGCGCATCAATTTCC
>CAYFTY010000871.1:0-2477 GCA_964346045.1 uncultured Bradymonadales bacterium
CCGAGCCATAGGCGTCGTCTCGGCTTCCTTGAAAGCTCACCAGTGAGCGCCATCGAAATCGCGTTTCGAGAAGAGAGAAGCGACTGTGATGGCCCAACGCGGCTCCCAGCGCCGTCGCATCTTCTGGCGTAGATCCAAGGTCGGCGGCGTCGAAATCACCGTGCAAAAGCCTGCCCCAACTTCGCACCTCAAAATCCGTCGAAATACTCTCGACTGGCTGCCGGTACGACACCCATGCGCCCTGATGAGGATTCGCGCCAAAGAGGTTGAAAATACTCGAGGAATCAAAGATCGGGACGGCGTATTCTACGCCGGCCGAAGCGACTCCTCGGGTGGGCGGAAGGTACGCCGCCATTTGAAAGCCAGCGCGATCGACATCCTCGAGAAGCGTGTGATAGCAGCCCTGAACCGACACGTTGACGTAATCTCCGACGACGCCGCTCGCGGCTGCTCCGACGCGCTCCTCGCCCAGAACCGTGCTATCGAATTCATCGTCGACACCGAGCTCGTACTGACGGCGGTAGTAGGCCACCTCAACTGCAGCACGATTCCAACTCAGCCCGGTACGGGCCCCGGCAATGAAGGCCGTGGAGTCCCGGGCGAAATCCGAATCGGCCGGAAGACCCTGGACGTCGTAGTTATCAGCGTCGAGATCCCCGGTCTCGAATTGAACGTCTCCACCGCCCCAGACCTCGAGATGGGCATCGACCGCTGCCGAGAGGCGGGGTCGCACCCGCAGCGAAAGACCGTCGAAGTCTCGCATTCCCAGGGCGTCGATCACGAATTGCCTCCCCGCTCGCGCCTGCACGCGCTCGAACGGACGCCACGTCACCCATGCCTGATTCAGATTTAGCTCATTCCACTCCCGATCGACCCATGGATTTTCGCGCAGCCGTGCCTCGAGTCCGAAATCCGTGAAGTAACGAAAATCGACGTGCAAGTCGACGGATTGGCTGCCGTCTCCAAGCGCATCGTACGCACTGAGTGAGAGCGACTGATAGAAGGTGCGCGGGGCATCGATCGAACGATCGACGCGATAATTCTGCATAAAGCGGCCGATCGAGACCGACCGTACCCGCACGCTCTGCGCCAATGCGTCCTGGACGGAAAGCGTCAGAGTCAGAACGAGCGTAGAGAAGATATATATGTGGCGTGAACTACCCACGAGCTGCCAGTTCAGAGATGCCGGTAGTATAGGCAGTTGGGCGGCGCGTGCGAAGCGTCAGCCGAGGTTCTCATCTTCGGTGAGTGAAGGCTCTGCAGTGCCAGTCAACATGCGGCCGAGACGGGCGAGTACGCTGCGGCGCGTTCCGAGCACCGACTCGACCAGCAGAAAGACTGTGACCACAAAGAGAAAAAATGGCCAGAGATTGACCCGTTTTTGCGGACCAGCTCCGACCGCGACCGCAGCTTCAGAGGTGTTGACGCGCCAGGATTGCAGAACTCCTTCGTCAATCTGTTCGAGTTCTGATTCGGCGACGTCGACATTCACCGCAAAATCGAGACCGCTGAGGCGAACGCCATCATCATCATCGGACTCAGCCCAGACGCGATAGACTCCGGCTTTGCGTGGCGTGACGACAACACTGCCATCGTCGGGGGTGAGTACGAGCCTCAACTCATCCGGCCCGCGCACAATGACGCGGTCGCTTGCGAGCGAAGCGACATCGAGCTCGATCTTCTCACCGACGCTGTGTTTGACGCTGCCTTCGGAAGTTGCCCGGCGCGCAAGGTATTGGATCATTCGCCGGGCCAGCGGCAGATAGGCAGTACGCGTCGGAAGATCCGTCCACTCGAGGTCGACCGAAGTCGTGAATAACATGACGCGGCCACGCCCCACGTCTCTCTCGAGCAGAGCTGGTGCAGCGTCTTCGAATGAGAGGAGAGTATTCGATTGCTCGGGCGGCGCCGGCTCGAGCAACATGTACGAATACACCGTTGCTGTCTGTAGCGTCGCGCCGCCTGGATCATTGAAGACTCGGAAGATGGGATGCTGACGTCGTGCGCTGCCAAAACGGGTCACTTTGAGCGGTGCATCGGCGTCATCACGCTCGGCGAGTTGCTTGAGCCCCCGCAACTCTTTCGGCAGAAGCTCGCCGAGATGACGGTTGTACGCGTCGACGTCGACCTGATCGCCCATCGCGACGAGGAGTCCACCGCCCCCATCCACGAACGTCTCCAATCTCCTGGCGGTCGCCGGCGAGACGTGCGAGACGTTTGCCAGCATGACGATATCGAATTCGTCGAGAGCGCGGCCTTCGAGACCTTCACGGGTCGTGATCGTGGGTACAATCGAACTCTCGCTCTCTTTCCCGGGGTTCAACGCACGCTCGAAAAAGAAAAGCTCGTCTCGATACACAACGCTGCTGGTCTCACCGTTGACGAGCAACGCGCGAATGCGGTCGTCGAGATGGATCGCAAAATGGCGAACATCGTCGACCTCGAGTTCGTCATCAGCCTGGATGCGAACCGCGGAT
>CAYFTY010000872.1:0-2474 GCA_964346045.1 uncultured Bradymonadales bacterium
TCCTGCGAGGGCGGCCCGTCGTAGGACCGTCCACCGCCGCTGCCAGCTCCGGCGCCTGCTCCGCCCGAAAGAAACTGCACGGTCTGCGCGACGATCTCGGTCGTGTAGCGCTTGTTACCGTCGCGATCTTCCCAATCGCGAGTCTGAATACGACCCTCGACGTAGACCTGGCGGCCTTTGCTCAGATACTTTTCGCAGTTTTCGGCCTGCTTTCCCCAGACCACGATCTTATGCCACTCCGTTCGCTCCTGCTGCTGACCGCTCTTGTCGGTCCAGCGCTCGTTGGTCGCGATATTGAAATTGGCGACGGGCTGGCCGCTCTGGGTATACCGAAGCTCAGGGTCCGAGCCGAGATTTCCGATGATCATTGCTTTGTTGAGACTCACTTTTTTCTCCTATGTCGATCGACACGCGGTCGAGTAGTTCAAAACGTAGACAAAAATGCCCACATGAAGGTTTTCGGCCGCAGAAGTCGATTCGTTGCCACTTTTTTTCGAAAATCCTGTCGGACGCGTTGGCAGGCGTTCATGAATCTTCGTACACAAAGCGCCCTTCGTCAGTGATAGCATCGTCTTCGATGGCTTGGTCGATAAGCGCGATCGCCTGCTTGAGTTTATCGTCCTCGACCACGATTCGATGCTGATTGTGATCACCCATACTCATCGGAAACGCCGAGCCAGTGTTATCGACGTCGCGGATAAAATTGGCGATGTCGTTATCATCGAGCATGTCTTTGAGGAATTGAGCCTCGCCAAAATTGTAGGTGATATAGAGGTCGACGAGCTCGAAGTCCTCGGTCGAATAGTCGCGTTCTGCCATGGGAAACCTCTCAAAAATCCGGTCACGAAGGCGCAACATATCGACTGATACCACGAGTTGCAATGGTCGTGGACGGCTGGCCTCGATGCCTGCGTCAATCTTCCTCGCCGAGCGCCAGTCGCGGGTCGACGGGCACGATCATCACGTGACTCGTGGCACGGCGCGCAATTGCATGAGCGACCGACCCCAATCGTGTTCGACCCGCGCGGTCGGCCTTCTGCGTTCCGACGACGATGAGATCTGAGTTGACCTGGTCGGCACGCTCGAGCAGCGCTCGTGCCGGATCGCCGAATAGGGTTCGTCGCCGGCCGACGAGCTTGTCGATCGGATCTTTCAATTTCAATGGAGGATCGATCGATTCGTGAAGGCGATCAAAAAGGGCGTCGACCCGCGAGCGGGTCTTCTTGAGCGCTTCCTTCTGATCGAGCTTCGTCAGCATGCGCAACACGTTGTTGGTGTCGAGCGTAGCCGGATCGGGAATCACGTAGACGACTTCGATCGTCGCGCCGCAGGCGAGCGCCATACCGACGGCGGCTTTGAACACGCGGTCTGAAGCTCGCGTGAGATCCGAGGCGACCGTGATGCGATCGATTGTCGGCTCGGGCTCATAGCCACGCGTCAAAAGCACAGGCTGTCGCGCGCTGCGAATCGTGCGCTCGGCGAGCGAGCCCAGCGCATCGGGATACACACCCGACTCTCCAAACGCCCCCATGACCACCAGATCTGCGCCCGTCGTCCGGGCAAAATCAGGAAGTAGCTCTCGCGCTTTCCCGAGCTCGATGCGCATCATCAGATGCGCTGGCGTCTTCTCGGGATCGATCTCATAGGTCGAGTGGATACGGTCTCGCGCGGCATCGAGCATCTCGTGCTCGAACTCGATATCGTCTTCGCCGAGCGGCGCGTAGGGGAAAAGCACGTCTCGGGTATAGGAATGCAGAGGCTCGACAACATGAGCCAGATGGATGTTCGGACGTTCCTCGCCTCTCAGCGTGCCGGCGAGCGCGTACGCCGCCTGCGCCGACATCGAGAGGTCGACAGGAACGAGAATATTTTTGATTCGGAACATCCGGGCCCTCGAAACTTCCGCACCACGGAAGAAAATGAAGCGCCCCGGAAGATGAGCAGATCAGAGATTGTCGAATTTATCAGGGGATCCGTCGCCGTCTTCGTCCCATCCGATGCGGACCATTCGGCTGTCCTCGTAATATTCGAAGACGTCTGTTGTGCCATCGACGTCTTCATCCCGTTCGACGCGCAAGAGGTTCCCTTCTTTGTCGTAGAATTTCGAGACCGTGAAGTCTCCACTGAAATCCACCGACATCATCTTTCGACTCACGACACCTTCTTCGTAGAACACGACGACGTCGACGTTTCCATCGAGGTCGAGGTCCATTTCTTCTTCGACGATTTCCCCGGCTGCATTGGGGTACTGCCAGACATCGACCCTGCCATCGAAGTTCATGTCGCGCTCGTAGCGCTTGACCGACTCCGAATCTTTGAAGGTCCATTGATCGGGTTTTTCGTCTTCGTTCAGATCGACAGTTTCTACGGTATAGGCATCTCTTTCGAGATTATTCAGACGCGCACGTCCACCTTCACCACCACTGCCGCTGGTCACGGCGTTGTCTTTGGTGGCTCCATCATCACCGGAACAC
>CAYFTY010000873.1:0-2469 GCA_964346045.1 uncultured Bradymonadales bacterium
GCTGGGCGTCACGCAGTACCTCTCAACCGACATCGCCGCCGTTCCGCTGCTCTGGGTGCTGCCGCTGGCGCTCTATCTCTTGACCTTCATCATCGTCTTTGCGCGTAGACAATTACCGTCGATTCTTCCGACGATGACATTGCCGTGGCTCGTGGTCGCGCTGGTCTTCTTGAATATGCCGCTGTGGGCGATTGTATGCGTACATCTGGGCATCTTTTTTGCGCTCGCACTGCACTTTCACAGGCGTCTCGCCGACGCACGCCCTACGACCGAGCACCTGACTGAATTCTATCTCTGGATGTCGACCGGGGGCGCTCTCGGCGGCGTATTCAACGCATTGGTCGCGCCCGTCGTCTTCGACCGGCTCGTCGAATACTTCGTAATCCTCGCGGTCGCCGTCGCTCTCTTACCGGTCGGCGAAGAGATGCTCGGCGACAAAAAGGGTGATTTCACACCGCGGATCGGGCGATTTATCGGCCCCGTCGGCGTCGTGATCGTCGGCGCCGTCTTTCTCGGCTACGCGGTGGAGTACATCGACTGGGATCACGCGTGGCGATTCATCCTCGGAAGCGCGGTCATCAGCGTTGCAGCCATACTGAGCTACTTCTTTCCTCGCTTTTCGAATTTCCTGCTGGCGTGGATTTTCATGCTGGGAGTAATCCACGATTTCACAACCGTCGGCGTGCACGAGTACAAACGCAGCTTTTATGCTTCATATAAAGTCTTCGACCGCACCAGCAAGGGGATTGAGTCGCGCCGCGTCTCGCACGGCACGACCTCGCACGGAGCCCAGATCCTCGAGGAAGGCAAAGATAATATGCCGGTCGCCTACTACCACTGGTCGAGCCCCATCGGACAGGTCTTCGAAGCCGTGCCCCACGAGCGTGTCGGGGTGGTCGGTCTCGGGGCAGGAGCCATGGCCGCATACGCTGACCAGGGCGAGCATTTCGACTTCTATGAAATCGACCCGGCCGTCGAAGTCATCGCCCGCGAGTGGTTCACCTATCTCGAACGATGCGGCGAACGCTGCGAGGTGATTATCGGAGACGGTCGCCGGAAACTGACCGAAAAGCCAGACGATCACTACGACATCATCGTGCTCGACGCCTACAATTCAGACGCGATTCCGACGCACCTGCTGACCCGCGAGGCGATGCAGCTCTACATGGACAAACTCAAGCCCGACGGCGTACTGGCCCTGCACCTCTCGAATCGCTACCTGGATATCCAGGATGTCGCGGGGGCGCTTGCCGACGATGCTGGACTCATTGCCCGTACGCGGCTGCACTTGCCTGACGACGACGACAAGCGCTACTACATCCTCGCTTCGCGCTACACGATCGTCGCCGAAGACCTCGCCAATTTTGGCGAACTCTCGGTCATGGAAGAGTGGGAGCCAAGCCCCGTCGGCGAGACGATCTGGACCGACGATTACAGCAATATCATCGACGTGATCGACTGGGACTGAGATGCTCGAATTCGAATTGCACAACAAAGACGGTCGCGCGCGGCGCGGCACCGTGACGACACCGCATGGTTCGTTCGAGACGCCTGCCTTCATGCCGGTTGGAACCCGCGGAACCGTCAAAGGTCTAATGCCCCGTGACCTCGACGAGACCGGTGCACAGATCTGCCTGGGCAATACCTATCACCTGCACATCGCCCCGGGCGACAAGGTCGTCAAAAAGCTCGGTGGACTGCATGAGTTCATGGCCTGGGACCGACCGATCCTCACCGATTCGGGCGGTTTTCAGGTCTTCAGCCTTCCGCGCGTCAATCTCGACGAAGAGGGTGTGACCTTTCGATTCGAGAAATCAGGAAAGAAGATCACACTCACGCCCGAGCGCAGCATGCAGATTCAGGGAAATCTGGGCGCCGATATCATCATGGCCTTCGACGTCTGCGTCGAATTTCCCTGCGATCACCACACGGCGATGGAGGCCGTCTACCGCACCGATCGCTGGCTCGCCCGCTGCAAAGAAGCCAAAGAACGAGAAGACCAGGCACTCTTTGGCATCGTGCAGGGCTCGACCTACGAAGATCTGCGCCGCCTCTCGGCACAGCTCACGGTGCAACACGACCTACCCGGCTACGCGATCGGCGGAGTATCCGTGGGCGAAACGCATGAATTGATGATGGAGGCAGTGGACCTCGCCGAGCCTTTCTTACCGGAAGAAAAACCGCGCTATCTGATGGGAGTCGGGTATCCCGAAGATATCGTCGAAGCGGTCTGGCGCGGCATGGACATGTTCGACTGCGTCTTGCCGAGTCGCCTGGCTCGCTCGGGCGTCATCTTCTCGCGGCGCGGACGATTCCGCGTGACCAAAGGCAAGTACAAGCGCGACAAATATCCACTGGATACCAATTGCGGCTGCTACGCGTGCCAGAATTTTTCGCGAGGCTATATCAACCACCTCATCAATTCGCGTGAGATCCTCGGCTCGACGCTGGCGACCCTGCACAACATCA
>CAYFTY010000874.1:0-2460 GCA_964346045.1 uncultured Bradymonadales bacterium
TGGAGAGAAATGAGCCGCGGGCTATTGTCAATCAGGGGATGGAAATAGGTCTGGTGCAATTGCTGGAAGAGCGCAGACACCCCACCAATCCGAGCACTAGGATCCTGCCGCATTGGCTCAGGCCACAACGAAGTAGTCACACACTCCTTGGGTACATTCCGGTCCTTTGTGAAAATGACGTTGTTGGTAGAACAGTAGAGAACGTCGGTAAGAAAAGTTACAAAATCTGGCGGAGTTGTGTACGACCGTCCAAAATCAAAATCCCGGGTCTGAAGGTAGTCCGCGTTCGGGACGAGGTTGATTCCGGTGATTTCGGGAGTTAGAACAGTCTCCTGTTCTCTGAGGAAAATCTTCTCCACGGTGGGGAAAATATCATCGAATGTCCGGATCTGGGCTTCCCTATTTCTCAGCCGGTAGTAGATCCGTTCGATGTGGCCGCGGACCTTCCGCAGTGCGCCTCGGATGGAGGAGGGAAGTAGACCACTCATCATCGTGATTGGAAGAAGAGAGAGAACCTTATCCAGAAGAGGAAGGGGCCGGTTTTGAACCAATTTTTTAATAGTCACGCGGCCAGATGCTGCAGGTTGTGGTAGCGCCAGAACTGTCCCTGCTGATCGAGCAGATCGTCGTAGCGACCCTGTTCGACGATGCGGCCGTCTTCGAGGACGATGACACAATCAGCGTTCTCGATGGTGGAGAGACGGTGGGCGATGACGATCACTGTTCGGCTCTGCATCAGGTACTCAAGCGATTCCTGAACGAGGCGTTCGGTGACACTATCGAGGGCACTGGTGGCCTCATCGAGGACCAAGATCTCCGGGTCGCGCAGCAGGGCTCGAGCTATAGAGATCCGCTGCCGCTGTCCTCCAGAGAGGCGCTCCCCGCGCTCCCCAAGAATCGTGTCGAAACCGTTCTCCATCTGCTCGATGAATTCGAGCGAGTTGGAAGTCTCCGCCGCCCATCGCACCGCGTCCATCGAAATCCAGTCCATGCCGTACGCGATGTTGGCGGTGACGGTATCGTTGAAGAGAAAGGTACTCTGGCTGACAACGGCTATTCGGTCGCGTAGCGTCTGAATTCGGTAATCACGTAGGTCGCGGCCATCGAAAAGCACGCGGCCCTCAACCGGATCGTGCAGGCGAATAATGAGGTCGGCGAGAGTACTTTTGCCCGCGCCGGAGCCACCCACGATAGCTGTTGTCTCACCGGGAGCGAGGTGTAAGCTGATGTTTTCCAGTACACGTTGCCCGGGCTCGTAGCCGAAGCTCAGATCCTCGATGTCGATGCCGGTGGAGAGCCGAGTGAATGTAATAGTTCCGTCCGGCAGGTAGGGTTTGTCGTCGCGCCGAAGCATATCGGCAATCTCATCAAGGGCGCTACGAGAGATGGCCCACTGGCCGCGTACACTATTGAGCATCTGCACGAGGGGCAGCAGGCGAAATAGGGCAAAGAAAAAAGCGAGGAGCGCGGCAGGCGATATCTTGCCAGGTAGGACGAAGAACTGCACCGCAACGATGATGAGCACGATCAGTGCCGTCGACGCAATCCCCTGTGAAAGGGGTCCGACGAGGCCTCCTCGACGTTTGGCGATGGTCTGCGCCTCTGCGCTAGCTGTGCTGGCTTTCTTGAAGCGGGCTGACTCGAAGCCTTTCGTGCCGAAGGCGGCGATGGTACGAATGCCGCCGACGATCTCGGTGGCGACGTTCACGATTCGACGATCGGTCTCATATATGTCGCGCCCCTGGGCGCGGAGCGTCGACAGCAGTCCGTTCAGCACAGCGAATAAGAAGCCACAGAATAGCATCGCGAAAACGGCAAGCTGCCACGAGAGCCAAAAAATGACGACGACGTACACCAATAGGAGAAAGCCCTGCTGTACGATGGCAGTAGCCTGGTCGAAGAGGTGACGAAGACGACCGATCTGGGAGGTCAGGTTATTCAGGAACTCGCCGGAGCGTTTCTTTGAAAAGTATCCAAGCGAGACGTCCTGTAGCTGGTCGATGAGGCCACAGCGCAAGCGGTGGCCGATGTTTTCGCGCATCTCTACGCTCACCCAAGTCGAACTGTAACCAAACCCGACCCGCAACCCAATCGAGAAGAGAATGATGCCGCTGACTTGGTAGAGCCGCCACACCGGAGTGCGATCCACGGCCAGCACCCATCGATCGAACCACGTCCAGCCGGTGGTGAGAACGGCGCCAGGTTCCATGAGGCCTTGCAGGAACGGGACCAGCAGTCCTAGACCAATCCCCTCGAACACGGCACCCGCACATGCAAACAGCACTGCTAAACCGAACAGTCGCCGCTCTGTCCACAAATTGGAAGAGAAGAGGCGAATTCCAGGATCTACCGGAAGAAACTTCCGAAGCCAGACAGGAAGGTCCTGATCCAAACTTTGGCCAGAGGTTTTATCTATTGATGGAATCGTCGGAGACGATACAGCCTGGTCAGGTACCGTAG
>CAYFTY010000875.1:0-2455 GCA_964346045.1 uncultured Bradymonadales bacterium
GGCCTGGTGCGCATCCGTCAACGAATGCCATTCGGCGGCGCGCTTGGTCTCGCAACGATAGAGCTGATTTTCGCGCATGCCCGCCAGGTTTTCGGCAAGCCATGAATTCATACGAGATTGCACGCCCGTCATGGTGCGCAACGATGGTCTGGCGAGTGCGCGATACGCCAGTGCCACCGCGATCAAGAGCGGAAACGACCCCACCAGGATCGCCGCCAACGGAACATCGAGGCTGAACATCACCGCGACGAGAACGCAGATGAAGAGCAGATCGCGCAGGCCCTGGGCGAACGCATTGCTGAAGAGCTCTGAGAGCGAGGCGACGTCAAAGGTCGTGCGGTTGACCAGACGGCCCACCGGATTCTTGTGAAAGAAGTCCATCCCCATCCCAGAAATATGGGTGAAGATATCCTTCCGCAGATCGTGCACGACTTTCTGCCCGAGCAACTGCACCAGGTAAGTCGTCACGACCGAGACCGCCCAGCGGATCAACCACACACTCAACACCGCGACACCGAAATAGACGATGAGTTCTACCGCTTCGTCAGCAATGTCGACCGCCGAGACGAACGAGGCGCCGAAACCATCGAGCAGGCCATCTAGAAATTGTTGCTCACGCGCCCCCGTCTGTGTGGCGCGGTCGACGGCAAGCCCGATCATATAGGCTGGCAAAGTCATCAGGAATGACTCGACAATGGCGAGCAAGATACAGGCGATACCCAGCCATTTATGAGGCTTTGCATACTGCAAGAGTTTGAAGAGAAGCGTGACGTCGAGCTCTTCGCTCTCGATCCGCTCTTCTTCGAGCATCTTGCGCAAAATAGGGTCCGCGCCGGCTGCCTCGAGGGCTTCGCGCTCGACCTTGCTGAGCTCTTGCTGACTCACTCCACTTCCTCGAGGCCCCAGCGGCGCCTGATTTCGTCGAAACTCAGGGCCTGAAGCCGTTCGATATTGGTCTCGGGGATCGATTGGATATCGGGATGACGCTTCACCGCGTCTTCGACGTCGTCCTCACGAAGGATATGAAGCATCGGATAGGGCGATCGGTTCGCAAAATTTGCCTGATCCTCGCGATCATTTCCCCAGAAGACGTAATCGGGATGGAACGAAACGACCTGAAGTTCGCCCAGCAAACCGGCCTGCTCGAGCAGATATTCGACGGCCGCCTCGGCATCGAGAAGGTGTGCAAACTCTCGAAAAGCGTGGGTGAAGATCACCAGCGTCGTTGCAACCTCTGGCTTTTCGACGAGGAATTCGACTTCGCCGAGAAACGAGCGCAGCGCCTCGTCGAAGTCCGATTCTTCGACGACCGCATAGCGGATCCCCTGCTGCCGATGCGGCTTTGCGGCAAAGGGACAGAGATCGAGCCCGATGATCGCTTCGATGAGCCAATTCTGGGTTTCTTCTACCGGATCCATCGCAGATTGCCTCGTGCTCGTATCGCACGTTGGAAGGGCGAGAGACGATAGTAACCTCGAGACATCGAGACAACCGCTAAGTTTGCATATGTGGACGAGATCGACGAAAATGACTCGTAGACTCTCGGGAAACATGGAAAACGTGCGCACTGCAGACCGACGCCTACCGGCCATTGGCGATGTGATCGATGATCGATATCGAGTCCATTCGTTCCTTGCGAAAGGGAATATGGGCGTCGTGGTGCGTGCGGTCGACCAGCGCATGCAGCGCGACGTAGCCATCAAATTCTTGCGCGCTCCCAACCTCGATGGTGATACGGCGGCCAAGCGTTTCGAGCGCGAAGTCCTGATCAGCAAAGAACTCAACCATCATCACGTCGTACAGGTCTATGATTTCGGCCGTCCCGCCGGATTGCTCTATCTGGTGATGGAGTACCTCGAGGGCGAAGAACTCAAAGAGGTGATCGCGCAGGGGCCCATGCCGACCGACCGCGTCATCGAGATCGGAATGCAAATTCTCGAGGGTCTCGCCGAGGCACACGCGGTCTCGATCATTCATCGCGACCTCAAACCTGGAAATATCTTCATCACCAAAGACCGACGAGGTCGTGAT
Source organism: uncultured Bradymonadales bacterium (assembly GCA_964346045.1). Taxonomy (GTDB): domain Bacteria; phylum Myxococcota_A; class Bradymonadia; order Bradymonadales; family Bradymonadaceae; genus CAYFTY01. The sequence continues at coordinate 2,032 of CAYFTY010000875.1, forward strand.
TTCGTCAAGGTCCTCGATTTTGGCATCGCAAAGAGCCTGCGAGATCAGCGGCCTGACCTGACCTCAGCCGGTAACGTCTGCGGCACGCCCGGCTATATGGCGCCCGAGACTTTCTTGAAGGCCGACGTGAACGCCCACACCGATATCTACGCGGTGGGTCTGATCCTCTTTGAGATGCTCTTTGGCAGAGCGGTGATTGCCAAGGAGTCACCGGCCCAGATGATGCTCAAACATCTGCAGATGGAGGTCGTGCTGCCACCGAGCCTCGAGAATTCAGGGCTCGGCACCGTGCTGAAGCGCGCCGTCGACAAGATCCCGCAATATCGATATGCGAACGCCGACGAAATGCTCACCGCGCTGCACGAGGCGGCCGGCTCGACGCCCTCGCTCACGCTTTCCAAGAACGAGATCGAGGCGACCTTCC
>CAYFTY010000876.1:0-2446 GCA_964346045.1 uncultured Bradymonadales bacterium
CATGACCGACTCGCGGTCAGACGGGTCAGCTTCATTCTCGCCTTCTTCGAATGATGAGTAGAAGTACGAAGTCACCGACTCGAACTCAGCCGCACATGTGTCGACCTGTTTGAAGACAGGATGGATGCCGAAGTCTGCCCGCAGGTCACGAACCGTGTCTTCATCGACCTCCAAGAGCGCCGCGATATGCTGGTCTCCGAACCCCAGCCGCTTTGCCCGGCGCATGACCTGAGAGTTCATCTCGAGGCCGGCGGACTTCAAAACTTCTTCGTGGTCGGTGATGAGTTTGATCTGATCTAGAAACCAGGGATCGAACCCTGAAAGTTCGGCGATGTCTTCGACCGAAACTCCTGCTCGGAGTGCATCGGCGACGTACCAGAGCCGCTCGGGTGTCGGTTTGATGAGATACGGGGTGAAGAAATCGCGCAGTTCGGATGTTTCGGCGTCCGCATCAAAAGCGAGCGTCGGCGTGAGTCCGATCGATCCGTTTTCGAGTGAACGCACCGCCTTGAGCAACGCCTCGGGGAAATTACGTCCGATCGACATCGCTTCCCCGACGGACTTCATCTGGGTCGTGAGCCGATTGGATGCGCCCGGAAACTTCTCGAAGGCAAATCGCGGTGCTTTGACGACGACATAGTCGAGCATCGGCTCGAAAGCAGCGGAGGTCTTTTTCGTGATGTCGTTGCGAATCTCATCGAGGGTGTATCCCACAGCGAGAAGTGCGGCGACTTTGGCAATTGGATAGCCGGTGGCTTTCGATGCGAGAGCCGACGAGCGCGATACCCTCGGATTCATCTCGATGACGACGCGGCGTCCGGTCTCGGGGTCCACCGCGAATTGGATGTTGCAGCCTCCGGTCTCGACCCCGATCGCGCGGATGATGCGGATGGCGTCGTCGCGCATCGCCTGATACTCGCGGTCTGAGAGCGTCTGGATGGGCGCGACCGTCACCGAGTCGCCGGTGTGCACGCCCAGGGCGTCGATATTCTCGATGCCGCAAATGATGACGACGTTATCGTTCTTGTCGCGCACGACCTCGAGCTCGAATTCCTTCCATCCGATCAAAGATTCGTCGATCAGGACTTCGGCGGTCGGACTCTGCGAGAGTGACCACTTGATATACGCTTCGAATTCGGCCTTGTTGTAGGCGATGTTTCCGCCACTTCCGCCCATCGTGAACGAGGGCCTGAGGATGGCCGGAAAACCGACCTCCTTTTGGATTTCCCATGCTCGCTCGAGCGTGCGCGCGACTCCGGCGCGGGGCTGGTCGATATCGAGCTCTTGCATCACGCTCGAGAATTTCTCGCGATTCTCAGCGCGGTCGATGACTTCGGGGCGAACGCCAATCATCTCGACGCCCAACTCCTCGAGCACTCCATCTTCGGCCAGCGAAATTGCGAGGTTTAGAGCTGTCTGGCCCCCCATGGTCGGCAGCAGGGCATCGGGCTTTTCGCGCGCGAGCACCTTGGCTACATAGTCGGGCGTCAGCGGCTCGATATAGGTGGCATCTGCGAGCTCGGGATCCGTCATGATCGTTGCCGGATTCGAATTGACCAGGATCACCCGATAACCCTCGGCCTTGAGCGCACGAATCGCTTGCGAGCCAGAGTAGTCGAATTCACAGGCCTGGCCGATGACGATCGGTCCCGAGCCAAGGATGCAGATGCTCTCAATATCGGTTCGTTTGGGCATGGTTCCGGGCGGCGAAGGGAACGTTCATGACCCCATGGCGGTCAAGCGCGGGCCGTCGGAGTCAAGAGGACATATCGCTTTGTGTACGCGGATGCAACCACGAGCGACTTAGCGACAGGCTTCGCGAATGGTGTTTTGGAAGGCACGCAGAATGAGCACTTCTCGACTCGGACGAATGGGTTTTCCGGACGTGATCAGGGCACCGGCGATATCATTGGTGCGATCGGCCCACGCAAAATTTCGCGAAAAACCGAGATGGCCGAATGTCTCTTCGGTGTTGGAACCCCAGATATTGAATTCGGTGCGCTTACGACCGAGCATGAAGCCCAGACTGTAGCGCTGCGGCGTGAGCAGTAGCGTCCAGTCGGCAACCGCGAGAACCTGCTCGACGGTCGCGCGGGCGACCTGTTCTTCACTGAGGATGCGCTTTCCATCAAGTTCCCCACCATTCAAAAGGATTTGGAAGAAACGCGAAGTCTCGCCGGCAGTACCGACGATGTTGCCGGCCGGGATCACGCTTTCGAAGACGACCGGCCGATTCATCACCGAGAGCGCCTGTTCGACATCGAGATCGACGATGCGACTCACGAGACGCATGAGCAGCGTGGGCGGCAGTCGGTCGACTCGCTCCGAACATGCCGTGCGGTCCCACCAGGGCTCGTCGATCCCGTAATTGAAGGTTTCGAAGCCTAGCGGTTCGAGAAGCTCTTCGCGGATCACCTCTCGAAGTGATGCTCCGCGTACCCGCTGG
>CAYFTY010000877.1:0-2445 GCA_964346045.1 uncultured Bradymonadales bacterium
CATCAATGCGGGTGACCCGGATGCGGCGCCCACGGGAGCCGTGGTCTGGGTGTGGGAGGCCTACGCTCGCGGAGCGGGCTGGCGCGTTACGCTGACCGTTCCAACCAAAGCGAATGAACGTCCGCACTACGACGTTTTCAAACAATTCGTCAGTGATTTGAGGTATCCATGAGACGCTTTCTGATCTTGCTGATCGTCGGTTCGCTGTGCGCGTGTTCGTCGTCGCCCGAGAAGCCCGACGAAACGAAGGCCGAAAATCCCGAGCCTCCAAACCTCGAAGATTCGGAGTGCCTGGGGAATCGGGTTCCTCCGACCAACTACAGGCAGGTCACGGTCTTTGAGCCGATCGATACGCCCAATGCATTCGAAGTCGCCAAGAATAAGGCGGTGCGCCAACTGCGTGACCGGGTGTGTCAGGGGTATCGTTGCAATGCCATCGAGCCCAAAATCTCACTCTGGCACTCGGAGGCCGATGCGATTCAAGCCTGCGCCATGGCTGTGGTCAAAGCCAGTGATGTGGCGGCGTTCGAGCAAGCTCCTCGAGCTGTGCTCAAAGCAAACCTCGAAAAGACCGCGGCAGCGCTCGTCCAGGCGAGTGGGGCTGAGCGGCCGATCTTTGCGCTCGACGCGGTTCGTGACAACGGGGTCGAAGGTGGCAATCGCGCCGAGTGGCTCGTCGACCGCATGTCTGCAGCCCTGACCAAGTCGGGAGCAGCTCTGGGCAAAGTTCCCAGCGATTGGACAGGGATGAATCCGCCCGATGGAGCCGACGCGGTCCTGCGTGGTCGCATCACACGCATGCATGGTCGCGAGGCCATGCTCGAAGTCACCTGGCAGCTCGACGATGGCAAGGCGCTGCGTAGCGTCGACCCCATTATCTTTCCCGAGTTCATCGGACCGGTCGTCGACGAGTCGACCCTCTTCGACGAGGTCGCTCCGACCAGCGACGATGTGGCACTTCGATTCGCAGCGCGACCGGGGGGTGGTCTCTGCAACGGCGATACATTCCACATCTTTCTCGAAACATCCAAACCATTGCACGTGCGTGTACTCAATCTCTATGGAAACGGCGACGAAGGCCTGACGATCTGGTCTTCGCGAAAGCCGGTCCAACCCGGAAAGGCCATCGACCTCGGTGAATTCCAGGCCATCGCCGGCGAGGTACCTGCCGAGCGATTTGTGGTGCTCGCTGCCGGCGACGAGACGAAGCTCGACGGACTCGCCGAGGTCAAAACCCCGTGCAGGCTTCCGCGAGACTTTGCGACCCGGATTGCTTCGGCCGACATCCCCGGCGGTGTGGCAGCTGCGAGCCGCGGTTATCGCATTGTCGATTCATCGGACTGTCCCAAACGCAATCTTCCCGAAGCGGACATGTCGCAGATCGCAAAGTTGCCACTCTGCTATTGATGCTCATACCTGAGAGCGTTTGTGCATGTGTCCCAGACAGGTATAAGTGGGCATGTCGCTTCTCGAGGTCAAAGCTCTCACCTGGACGCCCCACGATGCCGAGACTCCGGTATTCGAGGGGTTTTCTTTTGCCCTCGAGCCCGGCGAGATAGCAGCGCTTACCGGGCCGAGCGGCGCAGGAAAGTCCAGTGTCTTGCGCGCCCTGGTAGAACTCGTCTCGCCCGATGCCGGAGAGGTCTATCTGGACGGACGGAAGCTCCACGCCGGTTGGATTCGTGAATTTCGTCAAAAGGTCGCACTCGTTTTTCAAAAACCAGCATCGATCGCCGAGACCGTCGGTCAAGATCTCGAGTTCGCCCGCACGTACGGAGGAGAAAATCCACTCGAAGTCGCCGAGCAAGACGCGATGCTCGAGCGCCTCGGCATCGACCCGGGTTTTCGCGATCGCACATTCGATTCGCTCTCGGGTGGCGAACAACAGCGCGTGCAAGTCGTTCGTTCGTTGACCTCTGGTCCACGGGTCGTCTTGCTCGATGAACCGACAGCATCGCTCGATGATGAGAGTGAGAGAGTCGTCGAGCAGGTTCTCAGCGAGTATCTGCTCGACGAGAGGGCGCTACTCTGGGTGAGCCACTCGCGCGAGCAGCTCGAGCGCATCCGAGCACGGCCCATCGCCCTGGGGAACGAATCATGAACGAGTCCGTGATCCCTCTTTCGCCGCTTGATCTGGCCATCGCAGCGCTTTTGCTTGCGATCCCGGCGGTCGTGAGCTTTGCGTTGCGTCTGGGGTTACTCAAGAAGATTGCCGTCGCCGGCACTCGAACGGTCGTGCAGTTGACGGCCATCGGGTTTGTGCTGGGTTGGGTGTTCGAGCTGAATCGTTGGTTCTACGTCGTACCCGTCTTGCTCGTGATGCTCGTCGCTGCCAGTCGGGCGGCGGTGCAGCGGGCAGGCGTCAAGTTCGACGGCGCCTATCTCGCATCGTTTGCATCGCTGGTCGTCGCGACGACCGTCGTGACGTTTTCGATGACCGAGGTC
>CAYFTY010000878.1:0-2437 GCA_964346045.1 uncultured Bradymonadales bacterium
GTCAGAAAACCACCCACATGTAGGATAAGGTATTGAAAAACCTGCCCGAGGGAGGGTGTAATTTTTCGATCACACCGCAAGAGCCATGGCGATCACGATCTAACTCGCAAGGCCCATGAGCAGGTCTTCGAGCCGGCGGATCTCGTCTCGATAGGTCGCGGCATCTTCAAAGCGCAGGTCGGCCGCCGCTTCTTTCATGTCTTCTCGAAGCTGCTCGATACGACGTTCCACGAGATGTTCGTCGGCTTCGTCGGCATCGTCGAGTTTGGTGTCCGCGAGTTCTTTGGCCACGTCCTTTTCTTCGGTCGGCACGTGTTGTTCGAGGTCCGAGATCTTCTTGCGGATCGTCTGCGGCGTGATGTCGTGTTCTTCGTTGTAATCCTCTTGAATCTGCCGGCGGCGGTTGGTCTCTTCGACGGCTTCGCGGATGCTGTCGGTGATCTTATCGGCATAGAGAATCACCGTTCCATTGACGTTGCGTGCTGCCCTGCCGATGGTCTGAATCAAGCTGCGCGAGCTGCGCAAAAACCCTTCTTTATCGGCATCGAGAATACCGACGAGCGAAACCTCGGGAATGTCGAGTCCCTCGCGCAAGAGATTGATCCCGACGAGCACATCGAAAACTCCCTTACGAAGATCACGAATCAGGTTCATGCGCTCGATCGTGTCGATGTCGCTGTGCAGATAGCGCACGCGTATCCCGAGCTCTTGCAGGTATTCGGTGAGGTCTTCGGACATGCGTTTGGTCAGGGTCGTAATGAGCACCCTCTCGTTTTTCTCGACCCTTTTTCGGACCTCGCCATAGATGTCATCGACCTGCTCGAGCGCGGGACGGATTTCGATGGCGGGGTCGACCAGGCCAGTGGGCCGAATGATCTGCTCGACGACGACGCCCTGGGTCTTTTCGATCTCGTAGTCTCCGGGTGTTGCCGAAACGTAGATCGCCCGATGGACGCGCTCTTGCCATTCTTCGAATTTCAGCGGTCGATTATCGAGCGCGCTGGGCAGGCGGAAACCATGTTCGACCAGGGTAGACTTTCGGGCCCGGTCGCCACGATACATGCCTCCGATCTGCGGGATCGTCACGTGTGACTCGTCGATGACGGTGACGAAATCCCGCGGAAAATAGTCGAGCAGACAGGGGGGTGGCTCGCCGGCCTTGCGACCCGAAAAATGACGCGAGTAATTCTCGATGCCATTACAGAATCCCATCGCAACGATCATCTCGAGGTCGAATTGGGTCCTCTGCTCGAGTCGCTGTGCTTCGAGCAGGCGTCCTGCGGCGATGAGCTCTTCGAGACGTTCTTTGAGTTCTTCTCGAATGCCGTCGATCGCGGCCTTTTTACGGTCGGGAAGGATCACGTAGTGAGAGTTCGGATAGACGGCGATTTTAGAGAGCTGACACAGGCGCTTTCCGCGCAGCGGGTCGATTTCCCAGATCGCTTCGATCTCATCGCCAAAAAATTCGAGCCGAATCGCGCTGTCTTCTTCGTAGGCCGGAAAGATCTCGACGATATCACCGCGCACTCGAAACGAGCCGCGATGAAAGTCGTAATTCTTGCGCTCGTATTGGATCTCGACGAGCTTTTCGAGCAGGTCCTTGCGCCTGAGTTCCTGACCCTCTTCGACGAAGATCAACATATTGTGATAGGCCTCGCTCGACCCCAGACCATAGATGCACGAGACCGAGGCGACGATGATCACGTCGTCGCGTTCGAAGAGACTGCGCGTGGCCGAGTGACGCATCCGGTCGATGGCATCGTTGATCGAGCTATCTTTCTCGATAAAGGTGTCGGTGGATGGAACGTATGCCTCGGGCTGATAGTAGTCGTAGTAGCTGACAAAATACTCGACAGCATTTTGTGGAAATAGCTCTTTGAACTCGTTGTATAGCTGCGCCGCGAGGGTCTTATTGGGCGCCATCACGAGCGCCGGACGTCCGATCTGTTCGATCGTGTTGGCGATCGTGAACGTTTTGCCGGTCCCGGTGGCCCCGAGCAAGGTCTGATGTTTGTGTCCGGCCTCGAGACCCTCGACGAGCTCGACGATGGCGCGAGGCTGGTCTCCGGTCGGAGTAAATTCAGAGACGAGTTGAAAATCAGCTTTGCGTGCCATGGTGTTGCCTGTGAAGACGAAACAAGCGTTCAGTACTCTACCGAATTACCCCTGAGAATCAACGCCCGAAGAAGTCGCTTTGCTCGCAGTGGCTCGTCTCGCTATCGTATCGACGTTGATTCTGGATCCGAGGACCCGATGAAATTGCACTACCTGTATTTCGGCATTGCCGCTCTCGTGTTGGCTGCCTGCGGCGAAGAGAGCGAGACCCGCAGTTCTATGGATGCAGGAGCCGACCTCGTCGATTCGGACGACAGCGGCATGGACATGCCGACATCCGACCTCGACCTGGGTCCCGACTCGGATGTCGGCATGTCCATGC
>CAYFTY010000879.1:0-2437 GCA_964346045.1 uncultured Bradymonadales bacterium
TCATCCTCTCGGCCCTTGCCCTCGTGTTGAGCTGCTCGGCGCGTCCTGACCGCTTCGTCGAGAGCGAAGCCGACGAGGTGACGCAGAAAGAAGTCTCCGAAGCTAAGGCAGCCAGAGAAGAGCCTGTCAAACCTCTGCCAGCGGTCGAACTCGTCGAAGGTGATGCCGATGTTCGGGTCATTGGCTCGATGGGCACGACCCAGGCCTTCCGCGTCGGCGAATTGATGGTGATCCACAAGGCTACACCCGCGAACGCGGTGGTGTCCGGCCGGCTCTACCTCATCGGCGGATCGGCGAATCTTGATTCACAGAGCGCAGGCATCGAGAAACTCGCCCTCTCGGTGGCGACCACGGGAGGTACCGAGCAGACTCCCAAAGATGAATTCAATACTCGACTCGATGCGATGGGCGCGAGCGTGTGGTCGTTCACAGACCGCGATTACTCGGGCTATGGCCTCAAGAGCGTCGTCGATAACTTCGACGAAACGTGGGAGCTCTTCGTTCAATCAGTGATGCAGCCGGCGATGCCTCCTGCCGAAATCGAGCTACGACGCCAGAAGCAACTCGCCGAAATTTCGAGCATGCTCGAGAATCCCGACCGACACGTTGGGTATATTGCCACGCGCGAGTTCTTTGAGAACCACCCCTATTACCATCTGCAGATCGGGACGACCGAAAATGTCGAGTCTTTCACGCGCGAAGACCTCGCGGCGCATCAGCGTTCATTGATGGAGCCTGCTCGAATGCTCCTCGTGGTGGTTGGAAATGTGAGCGCAAAAGACCTCACCAATAAGGTCAAAGCGAGTCTCGGACGTATCAAGAGTGCCAACGCAGAGGTTCCCGCCCTGCCCGCCTTCGGGGATGGAACCGGGGTCCGTATCGCAAATCGTGACCTGCCGACGAACTACGTACTTGGCTATTTCAAGGCGCCGCGCCCGGGAGAAACCGACTACCCGGCAATGATCGTGGCGACCGAGTATCTGCGTGACAAGCTCTTCGAAGAGGTGAGAACCAAACGCAATCTCACCTACGCCGTATCGGCCGGACTCGGTTCGCAACGGCAGAATTACGGCTATCTCTACGTCACGGCCACCGATCCCGAGACGACGATGGGCGTGATCTACAACACGATTGAAGAGATGAAGCTGATTCAGATTCCCAAGGCCGAGCTCGACCAGGTCGTCAACGTCTACCTCACCGACCACTACATGGATCTGCAGACCAATGGTGGTCAGGCCTCCATGCTGGCTAACGCTCAGATCGTGTCGGGCGACTGGCGGCTCTCACAGGCGTTCCTCGCCGAGATACGAGGCGTGACGCCGGCCGACGTACAGATCGCCGCTCGGAAATACTTCAAAGATTATCGGGTCGGGGTCGTCGGCAAGAAAGCCGACCTTCAAGACAACTTCTTTTTGCCCTGACGGTATCAGACGTCGACCGCTATCGGCGGCAGTCACCGTTCGACTCGCCGCCTGTCCCGAACGATGAATCAGTCGCTGGCCGAGAGCGAGTCCGCCCCAAGCTCGACCCTGGGTGTCTCTGTTGGCATTTCCTCCCAGTCCGTGCGGCGTACCGAGTATTCTCGGGCGTACGGATAGGTGATGTTGTGCTTCCGGAAGGCGCGTTTGACGCGCTCGGTCACGTCCGTCGCGAACGCCGATTCGTATCGAACATCGATCACATAGGCTTTGCACGTGATGACCGTCGCAAAAGCAACCCCCGTCACATCCTCGCGAATCAACATCGAGACGGGCTTTTTCAAATAGACGTATTTCGACGTGATACATGCCTGGTAGACGATCTTCTTGGCGAGCTCGAAGTCCTCGGTGACCGCGATGTAGAATTTCATCACGATCATCATATCGAGGGCTCCCGCGTTTCCTGAAGAGACCGCCTCGGTCAGAAATTTGTTGTTGGGGATGGACACCTCGTTGTCGTCGAGCGTGACGATCCGCACAGTGCGCAATCCAATCTCTTTGACCTCGCCATAGGTGTCACCAAATTGGACGCGGTCGCCCACCTGGAACGGACGATCGATAAGGATCAGAACCCCGGCCATGACTGACGATGCCGCATCCTTGAATGCAAATCCGAATGCGACCGCAAGCGTTCCACCGATACCCACGAGGGCCGCCTGATGCTCGGCAAAAAGAGTCACGATTACGGCATATCCGCCGGCAGCGAAAATCCCCAGCCTCAGAAACGACGAGAGCTGCTTGAGCAGCATTCGCCGCCGTGCCTGGCCTTCGCCGAGCTTATCCAGAGAGGCCGTCGTGGCGCGGCTCAGGGCATAGGACACGATCACGATCAACACGACCTGAACAATCTTACCGAAGTCCAGAAATTTGAACGCCGTGGCCACCTCTTCGGGTTTCACGCCCTCGAGTTGGGCAAGCACGACGATGTCGACCAATGGCATCATGAGTAAAGGTAGTTG
>CAYFTY010000880.1:0-2437 GCA_964346045.1 uncultured Bradymonadales bacterium
GCGCCGCCCATGAACGCCATTTGATACATCGGGAAGATCACGCCCAGAATCGCGGCAATGACCAACAGGATCGTTGCCTTCGCGATGCGCATATCCGTGACCACCCCAAAGAAAAAGGCGATCAGACAATACATCCCGTGCTCCATCGTCGTGGTGACATGCCACGACACGTCGTAATGCCATGCCGCTATGCGCATGAAGGTCACGGTCGATAGACCCGCGATCACAAAGAGAAAGACGCGGCGATTAAATTCGTTGGACGCCATGAGGCGCCGTGCCGCAATCACCGCCAGAAAGGGAATTCCGACCGTTAAGACCAGCGACTCCAGATAGTTGCGCGGGACGGCTTCGGGCTCGATGCCCCATCGTTGCCATGCCTTGTAAAACGCGCTGCACGACCAGATCACCGAGATGGCAATGCCGAGCAGGACGCGCCTCTCGAGATCCACATCCTTGTCCTGGTCATATCGAATCTTTTCGATCTCGGCGACGACCTCTGAATACTCGCGCTGAGCAGCCCTTAGCCGCAACTGATAGGGCTCGCGCTCCTGCGGATAGATATCCGAGATACAACCCTCGGCCGAACCGAGGTCGTTACGTTCGAGGAAATACTCGAACATCATCTTGGCGAGTCGATTGAGCAGCTCACGAGCCTCGGGGTCGGTGGGCCGCTGCTGCGCAGCTTTGCGCAGCGCATAGCGTATCTCAAAGTAGCTTTCGATGAGCTCGTGTTTGACCGCCTCGGCTCCGCTCATTGCAAGCGTCTTGAGCCTCTCCATGCGCCGCTCGGCCTCGCGGGTCATAGCAATCGCTTCGCGCTGCTCGCGAAACGCCAGCAAGGCATCTCGGAATGCGCCGACCGAGTCGAAACGCTCGTCGGGATTTCGGGCCATGGCGCGTCGGGCGACCGCGGCGAGTTCGGACGGCGCCTCACGACCGGGACGAAGGGCCCTGGCCTGATTGGCCCGTACAATCGACTTGATTGGACTATCGTCCAGGTACGGCGCCGTGCCAAAAAGCATGTGAAAGAGGGTGGCCCCCAATAAGAACACGTCGGTGCGCTCGTCGACCTGGCTCGCATCGCGCATCGTCATCTCGGGCGCCATATACGCCGGTGTACCGCGCAGCCCGGATGCTTCTTCTCGGGGAGTCACGAACGCCGGCGCATCGGCATGAATGGCCACAGCCAGCCCCCAGTCGAGCAGATAGACCTCGCCAAATGATCCGATCATCACGTTTTCGGGCTTGATGTCGCGGTGAATGATACCGCGGCTGTGCGCAAAACGGACGGCGTTGGTCACCTGGAGCAATACGTCCAGGTGAAAATCGAGGTCGATCACATCGTCGACCGGTGCCCGTGACGGGTCGTCGAGGACTTCGTCCCATCCGATCCCCTCGATGCGCTTCATCACAATGACCGGCGCCCCGCGCTCATCTTCTGAGAGCACGTAGATCGGGATCACATTGGGATGCTCGAGCTGGCTCGTCGTGTAGGCTTCGCGCAACAAGGCCTCGCGCGCAGCCTCAGAATCACGGGTGTAGGTCGTTTTGACGGCGACATCCCGCTTCAGGCCTGATTGATGACCGTTGCGTATGAGCCCCATTCCGCCTTCGGCCAGGACATCGCCGAGAACGACCTGTATCGAATCTCTGGGGATTTCGTGTCTGGCCGACGCAGGTGGAGTCGGCGAAGCCGGTCGCGCCCGAATGGGCTTTGTCGTATCGGCGGGCGCTCGGATAGAAGCCATCGCACTCGAAGGCAATTCGAGCTTGTCCATCTCGACGGTCTCGCGAAAGCGTCGCTCGTCGAGCTTCGGAATTTCGCGAGTCTCATTCGCCATGCCACGAGTATAGCGCGCCTGGGCCGTCGCGTGAAAGATTCACGCGCCTCGAGACTCGTAGCCGTCAGGGCGTCACCTGTTTTCGCTGGCGGTTCAATCGCCGAGGCAGACGAATTCCTCGCCGCGATCGCGTCGCAGAGATTCTTCTTTGCAGCGATAGCCGCGGCGACAATCGGTATGTTCGCGACAGGCAAGCGCGCAGATACCGCCCTTTTTGTCGATGCACCAGGTATCCTCGGGACAATCGCGAGAGTCTCGGCACTCGATCGTGCACATACCTTCCGGGAAATCACCACCCCGCTCGCAGAATCCTTCGCAGTCGCGCGAATCAAGACACGCCCCGCCCACGAGATCGCCCCCGAGACCGACATCATCACCGCACGCCATGAAGAGCACGAGAGAGGCGATGGAGACGAACGCGAACGAAAGAACTCGTGTCATTTCTCTTCCTCGAGCACCAGGCTCAACGAATTGATGCAGTGGCGTTTTCCTGTCGGCTCGGGGCCATCCTCGAATACATGACCGAGATGGCTTTTGCAGTGCGCACAGATCACTTCGGTCCGCTGCATTCCGAGACTATGGTCGACCTCGCTTTC
>CAYFTY010000881.1:0-2435 GCA_964346045.1 uncultured Bradymonadales bacterium
TGTTCCAGTCTATTCTCATTGGCTGTAGGTCAGGAAGAAATTCTTTGTCAAGGGACACAAGTACATTCCTCGCTCGTTCGACGGAATCCCGAGGGAGGGCTGCCTGTCCGGGAGGAAGCTTTTTCTGAACTCCGCCCTCTGTTCCCCGTAACGTAACTCTCATCATCTCTGTCTCCTCGTTGCGGTTGGTCCTGGCCCGAAGTCTCGCAAATGGTGTGCCAGAGGCTTCTCAAGACGATGAAAAGAGCCAAAATCCGAATCATTTCATTGACCTGGAGAATACCGCGACGCCGGCAGTATTTTTTCCATGTGATCGATAATGGAACAGTCGAGCCATCATCTGTTCGGTGATGGATCACTTCCTGACCCTTGCCTGTGCGGCGCTCGACGACGCGTTCGACAAAATAGAGCGACAGCTCCGCGATTTCGTCGACCAGCTCACCGATCATCACGACACGCGCTTTCCGACCGGTCCGAACGCTGTGGTGGCGCGACTCGGTCCAGAGAATTAAGACGGCTATGCCGAACTGACGGACTGGCGTGAAGTTTATTTCCAGGCCCAGAATGTGCGGGACGTCGACTTTGCCGAACTCGAAAAGGGAGATGAGGTCAGCGTCGTGGTGGGATCCAAACCGGGGAGTCCCTATCCGGTCGCGCGCCGGGTCTCAGCCTGACGCGAGCTCGGCTGCGAGCGCGTTTGCGAGCGTTTCGCCAAGGTCGACCGCCTCGGTCGGTTTGAGCATCGGAACGTGCACGAATAAAACATCGACGGGTGCACTGCTGAAAGCACGCAGTGAGTGATAATAGGTCGCGTTGCAGACGAAAGCTCCTGCATCGCGGCTTATCTCTGCAGGTGGCAGGCCGTCAGGGGCATGCGCATGATACGCCTCTACGAGACGCCCGAGCTTCAGCTCGGTCTGCAGCGCGAGGTCGCAGCCTTCGACCAACGCATCGTCGGTCTCACTTTCCTGGGGACGGTCGTCGCGCATGCCGAATATATTATGGGCAAATCTCTCGAACGCCACATGATCGCGACGCGCTGCCAGCCCGAGATGGACGATTAACCCCGGCGTTCCGTCGTTTTCGTAGACTCGATGGGCCTCACGCGCGGCCTCGAAATCGACCTTCAGCAGGTGAGCCTGGCCATCGATCGTCCTGGCGGCCGAGCGCGCAACCTCCCAAGATGGGTTGTAGTCATATTCGAGGAAAGGCCTGAAACCCGTAAAGATCCAGCGCTTCACGCCACCCTCTTTCGCAGATCACCGATCGCCTCGTCGAGACCATCAAGGGAGAGCGGATACATCGGAAAAATGCTGCCAATCACGCGCGTGGTGTAGGTCGATGCCCAGTATTTGGGCGGGTCGGGGTTGAGCCAGACCGACCTCTTGAATCTTTCGGAAATGCGTTTCAACCAGTAGATCCCGGGCTCTTTGTTGATGTAGAACATATCGATCGAGCCTCCAGAATCCATCAATTCATACGGAGCCATGGCTGCATCGCCGACGATGATGCATCGCCAATTTCGGTCGAGGTTGTCGAGCACCTCTTTGGTGTTCTTCTCCTTGCGACGCGACATGTCCTCGTAAAGCTTGTCGTAGGGGCAATTATGAAAATAGAAACTCTTGAAATTCTTGAAGTGATTGGCTTGATGCGCCGCCGAAAAAAGCAATGACGTCAGATGCGAATAGGGAGTCATCGAGCCGCCGACGTCCATCAAGAGGAGCAATTTCACCTCGTTCTTTCGGGGCTGTTTGAAGACCAGCTCGATGTCTCCGAAATTGCGAGCCGTCTGGTCGATCGTTTCGTCGAGATCGAGCACCTCTTCGCGCCCGTCATTCGTGAGCACGCGCAACTTTTTGAGGGCCGTCGAAAACTGCCGCACATCGAGGGTCAGATCGGTACGTAGATTTCGGAATCGCCGATCCATGGCGACCTGCACGGCACGTCGCCCGCCTCCTGGACCTCCGACGCGAATCCCCGCGGGGTTCTGGCCTCCGTGCCCGAATGGACTCGTGCCCCCGGTTCCGATCCAGCGATCGCCGCCGTCGTGTCGCTCGTCTTGCTCACGCAGTCGCTCTTCGAATTGACGTCTCAATTCATCGAGATCGAGTTCTTCGAGGGCCGCCAGTTCTTCAGGCGTCAGACGACGCATTTGCTGCGGATTTTGCAGCCAATCGAGAAGGTCGTCGTGGATCTGATCGCCGATCTTCGACCAATCGACGGTCGCATCCTCGAAGTACTCGGCGAAGGCGAGGTCGTAGATGTCGTAATGCTCGGGCCGCTTGATGAGCACCGAGCGTGCCAGGCTGTAGAACCGGTTGAGCCTTGCGTCGGCGTGGCCCTTTTGCAGGGCTTCGAGGAGCGTCAAAAACTCGGTGATGCTCACCGGCAGCCCGCGCTCGCGCAGATGATAGAAAAAGTCGATGAACACTCAG
>CAYFTY010000882.1:0-2434 GCA_964346045.1 uncultured Bradymonadales bacterium
CGCCGTACGGGCGTTGGTTCCGGTCGCGCAGGCGATTCAGGCCGAAGGCATCGAAGCAACGCTCGAAAACGATCCCGAGGCAGCTGCCGAGGCGCTCACGACGATCCTCGAGTCCGATGAATTCATCACCCTGATCAATCCCGAATTGATTCAACTTCTGCAGGAATCGCCCGATCCGGAGTATCACGTCCGCGACATCATCGCGGCCGTTCAGGGCTTTGGTCAGTTCGACGCGACCGACCCGATGATTCTGGTGCGGCCCGGGGTCGTGAGTTTCGTCGAACTCGCCGACCGCATTTCGTTGGCTGCAAGCTTCTACGCTGGCTACGGCCCCTACGACGCGCAGGCTGCCGGAGCTTTTCTGGATGCGTGTGCAGACGCCTCGCGCGGTCTTCACTGGTCTGAAATACGAGAGCTCGATGCTGGCGGAGTGAGCTGTGGAGACCAGTTCTACGGGCTCCTCGGCGCTTATCGCTCGGCCTTTGAAGAAGGTGATTTCATGAGCCGCGGTGATGACCCGGTAGGCACGTACATGCCGGCGCTGATCTCAACGTCGGTTCTGACGGGCGATGCCGTGACGGCATGGGAGGAAGCTCGTGACCAGTACACCAGCGCTCAGGACGTCGAATTTTCGACCCACTTCGATGATGTCCGCTTTGGGTATTTCGGTGATTCCGAGACGACTGCACGGATCGACGAAGTGACCCGTCAGCGCGATGATCTCAAATCGCAAAAGGCCCTCTCGCTCGGCGCAGCAACGTGGCGCGAGGCGCTCTCGTATTCGCCGGCCGAGCCCGGTCTGGCGCGCGCGCTCGAGCTGCCTTCAGGCGACGTATCGGCCGGCGGTTGGTCCGACCTCGCTCCGGTTCTGGTTCTCAAGGATATCGGTTGTGACAAGGTCGTTTACGTCACACGCACAGGTGAGCGCTCGAACTTCGCACAGGGCGTTGCATCCCTGCTGGGAATGACGGCCGGCGATGAAGATGCGCTCTACAGCCTCGAGAATACGGAATCTTCGTTCGCGCAGTCGCTGCGTGAGGCCGACGCGGTCTGGTGCACCGACTGGGATCGTCAGGACGCACTCGATATCGAGGCTGTGATCACCGATTCGTATAACGCTCCGATGCAGACGAACGATAAGTACTTCCTCGGTGAGGGAGCCTATGAAAACGTAGTCGCGAACTCGGGTCGCGTGGGCTGCACCGTACCCGAATAAGCCGATCCACCTATCGTCATCGCAAGGATGATTTCATGTCATTGGGCAAGTTCTTCAGCCAGGTCCGACAGCTCGTCGAGGCCGGCGAACACGAGCTCGCCGTTCGCGCTGCTCGCAGCAAGCCTGAGGTTTTGCATGAAGCAGACGAAGTAGGGGACACGCTGCTGCACGTTGCAGCGTGTCAGCCCGATACGACATCGTTGCATGCATTCATCGATCTCGGGGCGCCTCTCGAGGGGCCAAACCCCGAGTCGCATCCGACTCCCCTCCACTTTGCTGCCAGCCTGAATCTGGTGGGCGCCTCGCGGACGCTCGCGGACGCAGGCGCAGACGTGACGGTGCTCGACTCGGGTCTTGATGGTGGTACTCCCCTGATGTCAGCGCTGTTTTACGGCGCACGCGAAGCGGCGGAATATCTCTCTCGATTCAGCCTCGAGCCCGACAATTTGAGAGTCGCGGCAGGCCTTGGCAATCTCGAGCGTCTGCAAGAACTCATGGGCGATTTCGAGCAGGCATCCTCAGGCCGACAGTGGTACCGGCCTCACGACGAGTATCCAGCGTGGGTGCCCGCCGATGATCGTCAGGAAGTCCTCGACGAGGCCCTCTGGTACGCCAGCGTCAACGGCAGGGTCGAAGCTGTCCAGGCGCTCGTCTCAGACGCGGCTGATCCCGAGGCGCTTTGCGGCTGGTCGACCGCCCTGCATGCAGCGCTTCTTGCACCTCACCACGAGGTGATCCGATATCTGCTCGACCATATCGAGGACTTCACCACGCGGGATGCGATGTACCAGGCGACGGTCGCTGAATGGACTGATTTCGCGGGCGACGAAGAGGCGCGAACGATGATCCTGCGAGCGACGAGCGGTCAGGATGCGTACGCCGCACTGGTCACCGAGGATTTCAAGAGCCTCGCTGAAATCGCTGAGCGTGGCGCTGCGAATTCGTCGGTGCTCGTCAAGGCGTACGAGTTGCAGTCGGGTCGCGGGATTCGGATCCTCGAGGCTTGCGGCGTGAAACTCGACATCGGCACGGCTGTGGCGATGGGGCGTGTCGACCTCGTCAACGACTGGATCGAAGAACATGGACCCAATGAGCCCTTTTTGATCCCTACTCCGATTTCGGGAGCCGGGACTGTCGAGTTGCCTCGTAAGCCGATCAATCACGCGGCGTATTGCCGCCAGGCGGCGGTCGTCGAGGTATTGCGAGCAGCGGGGGCTT
>CAYFTY010000883.1:0-2432 GCA_964346045.1 uncultured Bradymonadales bacterium
ATCTTCGACTCGATCCACACGATCATTCCACGTCAGTTTGGTGCCCTCTTCCCCGCCCATCGGTCAGGGTCGGATCGCCGATGGCGTATCCTGCCCGTCGCCCTTACTCCATGTACTCAGAGCGAGCGCCCACGCGAAGAGATTCTCTCGGCGTTGCGTGCCCAACACGATCGATTGGTCGAGGCAAGGGATGCACAAAAGAGCGGACGTGATTCACCGGCCGACGTGCTTTATGTTCTCGACGGAATGACCGAGCACGGCATTGCAGATTGGTCTGAACTGGTCGACCAGGCCGCGAACTTCATACGAATGATCGCATTTGGTGGCATTCGCCGATTCGAACCCGTCGTTCGCTTCCTCGAAAGTCATGAGCACGATATCTTCGCGACGTTTGGAATCGCCTGCTCATTCGTCCGGCCCGGACGTATCCAACGCGAGCTCCAACTCCTGCTCGCGGACTCGATCTCCGAACATCTCCCGAGGCGAACGCGGGCCGAGTTGCCGAGGTTAGACGAGATGCTGCCTCGCCATGCATTGCATGATGAAGAAGTTTTCGAGAGATCGCTCTCTATGCTGCGCGACACCGGGGCACAGGTTTTGAAAATGGACGGCCCGGGGGCCATTTCGTATCTCATCGACCTCTATCGTGACCTCCTCCATCGGCTGGAGCGCTGGCAAACCGATGGAGCACTGACGTCGTCGCCCCAGAGTGCAATTGCCGAGAATGCCAGCGAGGAGAGTTCTCACGGAACGATGGTCTCGGTGCTCGCAGTCGTGGTGGCCCTTGCTGTATTTGCGATTGGACACTGGGTGGTCGGGCTCACGATCGTGGCGAGTGCCGGCGTCGGCGCAGGCCTCGGAGCCCTGGCCCTGCTCGCATTTCTGATTGTCGTTCTCGCGACCTCGGGCCAGGCGCCGACGACCACGCCCGAGGTTGAAGAAGAAGGGCCTACTCCCGCAGATCGATTGGATATCTTGCGCCAGGAAGCCGCAGGAATGCACACGAAACTCGTCTCGCTCGAGGGCCGCCTGGCTCACCTCGCAGCAGCGTTACCCGTCGCCGCGCTCTCCCGATGGTTTCCAGAGCGACTGCAGACGGCTGCCGAAGAAGGTGGTCAAGACGACCACAGTCAGATGGCCACCGCATTCTGCCAACCTCTCGATAATGATCGTCTCGTCCATGCCATGTACCAGCGACACAACCCGCACACCGATCCGTTGCGCGCCACGCGTGATTTCATCGAGACCAACGCAACCTGGCAGGAATTACTCGCTGCGGAGCGGGAACTCACGCCAGACGACGCGTGTGAATTTTGTGAGAGGGCTTTCGCGAAAATTTTCGAGGAGCGCATTTTCACAGATTCGGAGTGTCGGGCTGCGGTCGAGGAAGACCTGCGCGTCTTCTTTGAAACCTGGCGGTCGTCGCCGCCCAAATTTCTCGAACATCAAGCCCGCGCTCAACACGATACGGATGGATTCCGGCATCCAATCGACCGCGCGATTTTCGTCGCTCCCGACCTCGAGACGACCGTCGAAGACGTGCTTCCAGACGAACGACAGATTGAGATCCGCTGTACGCAGGAGCGCCTTGCCGATATTTTCGTGGTCGACGCCACGACTGATATTTCTCTCGAAGCCATCGCCATTTTGAATCAAAAACAGGGGTAGACGTGGATACATTCGTTTCTGTCGAAGAAGCACAATCGACAATTCTCGATGGGGTCGAGGCGCTCTCAATCGAACGAGTCGCAATCGATCAATGCCCGGGGCGCATACTTGCGCAGACCATCGTTGCCGACGAGAACAATCCAGCTTTCGATAATTCGGCCATGGACGGTTACGCTGTGCGTTTCAACGACCTCTCCGAGGACAGCCAGCTGAAACTCGTTGGCGAAGTATCCGCCGGGCACCTCTCGGACACTCACCTCCTGAGCGGCCAGGCAATGCGCATCTTTACGGGAGCCCCACTTCCGGTCGGGGCGGATACGGTTGTGATTCAGGAACATTGCACCGCGGGCGATGATGCCGTCACGGTTCATGACGTGCCTCGCAGCCAGGGAGCAAATGTTCGCCATGCCGGGTCGAGCATGGCTGCAGGGGAAATCGCTTTCGACGTCGGGCAACGCATCGGTGAAGGCAGTCTGGGTCTGATGGCAAGTCTTCGCCGCGGTCGACTCGATGTCTTCCGGCGCCCGCGCGTAGCCATCATGACCACAGGAGATGAACTGGTCGACATCCATGATGCACCGGCTCCTGGCAGCATTGTGAACTCGAATGCCTACATGCTCGCTGCGCTGACGCGAAAATTCGGAGGAGAGCCGATCGCTTGGCCTGTCATCCCGGACAACCTCGAGACGACGAGACGAGCCTCCAGACAGGCAATCTCGAGTTCGGATTGCGTAGTCAGCGCCGGCGGAGTCAGTGTCGGAGAC
>CAYFTY010000884.1:0-2432 GCA_964346045.1 uncultured Bradymonadales bacterium
CGGCGACTGTCAGGACCCGTCGTAGGGCGGGTCGCCCGGCGAGCGGTATCGATCGAGTGGGCTGCGTTTGGCGTCGCTTCCGTAGTACCAGCCGCTGGTGGGGACGTCGCCGAAGAGCAGATGAATCGAAGAGTGCGTGCCTGCCTCGGGTGATTTCATCCCCATCTCTTGGGGCGTGACGCCGCGCTGCTCGGCAAACCCACGCGTCATGTCCGTCTCGATGAAACCGGGCGTGCAAGCGTTGACCTTCGGACCGTCGAGCTCGCGCGCCAGTACCAGCGTGTAGGCGTTGAGGAGCGCCTTCGAGAGTCCGTAGGCTGAGCCATCTCCACGCTCGAACGAGCCAGCCTGATCTTCATCCAGGCATGCCTGTGCGTATTCGTCGATTTGTTCGCGCGTGACGTTTGCGCTGGTCAAGAGCGCCTTTTCGTCTTCCGTGCATTCGGAGACGTATTTCGGGCCTGATGCCGACGAGACGTTCACGATGCGGCCGTCCGCTCGCAGATGGTCCAGAAAGGTCTCGCAGACACGGCGTGGCCCGTAGGTGTTCACCTCGAGAATCTCGCGCATGCTGTGGCTCTGTCCGATGCCGGCGTTATTTACGATTCCGTACAATTCGGCATCGTCTCCGTGAGCGACAAGGAAGGCTTCGAGCGCAGTCTGCACAGAATCGTCGTCGCTTACGTCGACCTGAAGGACCTCGAGTCGATCGGCCCAGTCCGGGCGTGTTCCGACGATCTCGGAACGCGCTTCGTTGCCCCGCTCGGTACTCCGTGAGCCCAGCAGAACATGTACGTCTTCGGCCTGCCCGAGGGCGGCCTCGACGCTTGCCTTTCCGATGCCTTTGTTGGCTCCAGTGATCAAGATTCGACGGGTCATTTCGTGCCTCTCTGAGAGTTGATTCGCAGTCATCTGGGGAATTTAAAAAAACGGTCAAGCGCCCGTCAAACCAAGATCCGAGCGAGTTCGCGTGCCCGATGCACGGCTCCCTCGATATGTCCGGCGCTGGCTGCTGCGGTCTCGGTCGATGCCAGATGCAGCTTTCCGCCGGCGAGGGGGCGGCGAAGAAGAGGATGTCCCATCAGCGGCTGCGACGCTTCATGCGCCATCGGAATCGTCTCTCTTTCCTCCCACCAGGTCTTGATCTCGAGGGCTTTTGGATCAGCCGCAGCCGGCCCGAATAATCGAGTCAACTGGTCGACCGCTGCGCTCTTCCAGTCTCCCTGGGCGCGCGAGCGGGGTATGAAACCGAAGAGCGCCGGTGCTGCGTCGCGGTCTCGTCCCGAGAGGTCGTGTATCTCGACCATCGGCCCCCGGTGCGAGAAGGCTCGCCCGCTGAGTCGGTCTTCGAGCCAGAACGGCCGGTCGTAGACGGCGACTACTTTTGCCATATCACCCATCCAGACAGGGGTCCGGGCGATGGCGTGCATCTGATCGTCTGAATCGCCTTCGAAATTCAGCTCGTGCGCCAGAAGGGCAGGGGGCGCGGCGAAGACGACTGTCGATGCGTGCAGTCTCTCGTCATCGAGCTCGACGACCAGCGAGTCGCCTTCGTTCTCGATACGCCGTACAGGGCGGCGGGTCTCGACCGTGGCTTTTTCGGCGAGCGCTCTCGCGATGGCGGCTGTGCCACCCTCGATTCGATATTCGGGCACCGGTGAACCAGGCAGTCGAACTCGCTGCACGCCTTCTGGAGATTCATAGAGATCGATTCCTCCGCGATGGCTCGGATAGACGTCGAGCGCGAGCGAATCTACGAGCTCACGGACGGCTTCTTCGCTTTCCCAGATCCAGGACGCGCCCAGGTCGAAATGTGTGCCGTCGAGCTCGACGCTGGCCGTTCTGCCACCGACACGCTCGCGGGCTTCGAGAACACGCACATCGCGACCTCGATCGGTCAGCTCGTGCGCGAGCGTGAGCCCCGCGACGCCAGCCCCGATGATGATGAAGTCTTCTTTCACACAGATCAGATGCCGCGCGCCCGAACAGCGGTTCAAGGCCGTGGTCTTGTCGGCCGGAATGTGTGTGAAATGACTTTCTGAAACTGGCTGAAAGTTTGGTGTGGTCTCTTGAAAGAGACGGTGTGAACTGCGACTTTTCCGCTCGTCAACGAAATTGAAAAGTGAGGGAGAGCAAAGACCGAAGCGCTTTATGGAATTCAGCCCGACGACATCGAAACGTGCGTACGCAAGATCGAGAAGGCCAGCGACAATTACGCGAAGCTGGGCGTCCTCGAGGAATTTGGAGTCGACTGGGGCGACCGAAAGCCCGCCATGTGGGCGCTGATCAGCAAAGGTCATTACCCGGCGTGGAACGACCCGGCCATCTGGTACGAGCTGGCTCAATCCGTCGAGTTCGCCTCGGCCGAAGATATCGTCAAGTTGCTCGAGAACGTCGAGAACTACGATGCCGAATCTGCGGGCGTTGATGAG
>CAYFTY010000885.1:0-2430 GCA_964346045.1 uncultured Bradymonadales bacterium
CGGAAGGCCTGTGGAACCTGTTCCTGCCGCCGAGCCCGGAACACGACACCGAAGCCGCCACGGCCAATCTCTTCGACCAGTCGATAGCGCTCCGAAATCACGTCCCCCTCCTGAGGTGTCGCAATTTCGTTCATGGCTCTCTACTTCAGAAAGTACCGAAGACTCCCAATCCAATCGAATCGCGTCCCAACTGGGGGGCGACTCCCATCTTCTCGTTGATGGTATTGGATCGATCGCCCTCTTCCGAATCCGAGTCGGTAAGGAGCATATACGTGAGCCACGAGCCACCGCCCACGAGAAGGACCACCCCCGCGATATAGCTCACCGTCGCAATCGTCGCTTCGGACGCTCGTTCATCCGTGAGGCTCTGGTACTCGGGCGAGCCGAAGACCGTCTCATCGCGCGCTTCGTCGGTGGCTGGAATCACCGAGAGGTCGTAGATCAGCCCGACCACGACGAGCGCCGCTCCTACACCGGCGATGCCGCCCGCCACGTAGAGCATCGTATCATCGTCTTCGGGCGATTTCGGGGTCACGATCTCTTCGACGACCTCAGGCTCGGGCTCGGTCACTTCTTCTGACAAGGTGGCGCTCACTTCGACCGTGTCCTCGGATTGAGGAGAGGCCTCGAGATCGAGAGTCTCGTACCCCTCGAGCGAAAAAGTGAAGGTCTGAGAACCCGTCGGCAATTGAACCGCCTCGAATGGGGTCGTACCGATCTCTTCGCCGTTGAGTTCGACGGCAGCTCCGGCCGGAGTCGACGTGAAGAGAACACGGCCCGACGCGGATGGGTCATACGCATCGCATTCGAGAGCCTCGGACTCCTCTAGCGCTGTTTCGACGAGCTCGGGTTCGGCGTTTTCTGCGCTCGTGAATGCTCGATAATAGGCCGCTGAACTCACGCAATCGCCGGCTTTGGAGTACGATCGCGCGACGTTGAGCAAAAGGCGACTATTGGGTTGCACACGATTTGCAGCCAGAAGGCGATCAACCGCAGTGTCGAAATCACCTGAATCGTAGGCCGTTTTGGCCTCGGCAATGAGTGACTGAAAGTCTTTTTCCTGCGCAGAAAGTTCTGCCGGAATGAAGATCAGCAGGACAGCCAGAGAAATGAGTACACGAAGGTAGCTTCGATACTGAATGCTACGCGAATGCTTGCTCATTGCCGTCTCCTCACTTGGAAGTTTGCCCGTGGGGCAAAATCTAGGTTACCTTGACGGAGTGCGCAATCTATAAGAGTGAACGAGCTTCTGGCAATGGCGCAGTCAGATGCACCTCTTGACCGAGACGTAGAATGAAGGGTTTGCCAGAAATCGGGGACGTACTCGACGATACCTATGAGGTCGAGTCGTTGCTCGGCCAGGGTGGCTTCGGGGCCGTATACCTGGCCCGACAGATGTCGATGGATCGACAGGTCGCCATCAAAGTGCTCGTGGCACACGCGATGCGCGTCGAAGAAATGATCGAGCGTTTCCGTCGCGAGGTGCTCGCTGTACGTGATCTTTCCCACCCCAACACGATTCGTATCTACGATTTCAGGGATCGGGAAGACGGCCTGCTCTACTACGTGATGGAGTATATCAAGGGCCCGACCCTCAAGCACGTAATCAAAGAGGGGCCGATGCCTGTTGATCGCGTAATTCACATCTTGAAGCAGATCCTCAAGAGCCTCTCCGAGGCGCATGCGCAGAATATCGTGCATCGCGACCTCAAACCGGCGAACATCATGCTCGCCGATCTTCACGGGGAGACAGATTTCGTCAAAGTGGTCGATTTCGGTATCGCGAAGATCGTCAACGAGTCCGAAGGAGGCGAGGAAGAGGCCGATCCGCTCACCTCGGCCGGAGTACTGGTTGGTACGCTCCGTTATATGTCCCCCGAACAGATTACCGGCCAGGGTATCGGACCGCGCAGTGACCTTTATGCAGCGGCTCTGATGGGCGTCGAGATGCTCACGGGTGAGAGTGTGTTCGCCGGAACCGGGCGCTGGGAGGTCCTCCACAAGCAGATCAGTGATGAGCCGGTCGAAATCGCCCAGGAAGTCATAGATTCACCGCTTGGTGGCGTCTTCCAGAAGGCGCTCGAAAAAGATCCCGACAATCGCTTTGATTCTGCCGATGAAATGCTGAATGCCCTCGCAGACATCGATGGCTCGGCCGCGACCATCTCGGGGGTTACTCCGGCTCCAGAAGCCCTGAAGCCGCCAGATCCTCAACCCGACAAGAAGGTGGAAATCTCCGAGCAAAAAGTCCAGTCGGCCGAGCAAAACGTCGAGGCCAAAGAAGCGAAAGTGCAGATCGAGCACGCCGACGACGAGGCAGAAGACTCGGGGCAAAACGTCCTCAAGGTCGGAGGCGGCTCGGACGAAGATGAAATGACCATGATGGCCCCGCTCCCCGAATTGACAAAGAGAAAGGAAGAGCCTGAGGTC
>CAYFTY010000886.1:0-2426 GCA_964346045.1 uncultured Bradymonadales bacterium
ACCGTTGAGATTGCGATAGACGTTTCCGAGGCTTGCGGAGGGGAACTCCTTCTTTACGTCCTCGTGGAGGTCGAGCGCCGTCGGGTGCGCATCGTTGCGTTGGAGGAGCTCGAGAATACGATCACGTTGCCGGCTTCGCCTCAAGGGGCGATCGATGCCCTTCATGAGACCAAGACTAACCAACTCCCGGGTCGCGGTCAATGTTGGCTTGCCGAGCTCCATACGGTGCGTCGCCCCCGCCCAGGTTGCATTGTCGTCATTCCCCTACAGAAAGAATGGAAGAGTCCTGACATACGGTGCGCCCTACATCGACTATGTTAACTTTAACTAAATCTTAATTAATGCACATTAGTTAGGTTTTGGAAGGAGTTCGCATGGAACAGACGTCCGTTTCGTTTCTGAGAAGCATCGGCGGAAAGATCTCGCTGGTGTTCGTCGTCGTGGTCCTGGTCGCGATAGGCGTTGTGACCGTTCTCTCGGTCAACCGCTCTTCGAATGCGCTAATGGATTCGCAGTTTGGTCAGTTGCAAGCGATCCGTGAGATCAAATCGGGGCAGATTCAGAATTATTTTGCTGAGCGGCATGGGGACATGAACGTTCTCACAGAGACGGTGCTTTCCCTGCGCCAGAGCGCGTTTGAGAAACTGCAGGCGGTTCATGCGAACAAACGTGAATCGGTAGAGACCTACTTTCAAGTCGCGTCGCCCACTCGTGGCCAGATGACGCCAGGAAGTGCATTCGATAGCGCGATGAATCGGATCTTTGACCTGCGTGAGGGACTTGGCGTCTCGGGCGAGAGCTATCTCGTCGAGCACGTTGGCGACCGCTACCTCTTTCGAAGCGACATGGAGACGATGGGAGACGGCGCTTTTGTCTTTGGCTACGACGTCACCTCGATTGCTCCTGAGTATCTCCAAGCGGCCGTTGCCGGGGAGTCGGGCGTCAACGTATTTGCCGATAGCTCGGGACGTCTTGTGATGGTGGTATACTCTCCCGTTGCCGCAGGACCGTACAACTACGTCATGGTCACAAAGATGAATCTCGAAGAGGCGATTGTTCCGACCATTGCCGGGAATCAGAACGACTACTTTACCGACTACATAAATGAGTATGGCTACTACGACCTCTTTTTGATCACTCCTGACGGATTCATCTTCTATGCGGTGGCCAAAGAGGTCGATTATCGCACCAACATCATCGATGGAACATACGCTGATTCGAGTCTTGGAGAGGCCGTGCGAGAGGCGGCTGAGACTCGGCAGTTTTCGTTTGGGGATTTTCGTCCCTACGCCCCCTCGAACGGCGATCCGGCATCGTTCATCGCACAGCCGGTGATGCGAAACGGCGAACTCGAACTCATTGTCGCTCTTCAGATGCCGCTCGATCGCGTGAACGAGATTATGCGGGAGCGCACCGGAATGGGTCAGACAGGGGAGAGTTACCTCGTCGGCCCGGAAAAGCTGATGCGTTCCGACTCCTACCTCGATCCCGAGAATCGCAGCGTGGCGGCGTCATTCGCTCGTCCTTCCACCGGCAAGGTCGATACCAAAGCGTCCCGCGAGGCGCTATCTGGTGAGACCGGTGCGCGAATCGTCACTGACTACAATGGCAACCCCGTACTCTCGGCATTTGGGCCAATCGAGGTCTACGACACGACGTGGGCGCTGATGTCCGAGATTGACGAGTCGGAAGTTCGTGCGCCTATCAACTCGCTCACGATATTCATTCTGCTTACCGCCCTCGTGATGATTGTGATCGCAGTTGTCACGGCGGTGTTCTTCAGTCGGACGATTTCGAGGCCAATCATGCTCCTGGTCTCGGGCGCGAAAAACTTGGCTGTCGGTGACATCGGCCTATCGAGCGTGAATCAGGTCGAGTTCGCGCGCAGTCTCCAGCGCCGGGATGAGCTCGGTGTGATAACCGGTTCGTTCAAAGAAGTCATTGACTACCAGGGAGAGAAGGTCACCGTTGCCGAGGAGATTGCTTCAGGAAACCTACGGGTCGATGTAGTCGTCGCATCGGAGCACGACTCGCTTGGCCAGGCATTCTCCACCATGATTTCCTCGCTAAACTCGCTGCTTGGTCAGGTGCAAGACGCAATTGAGCAGGTGGCGGCGGGCGCCGGCCAAGTGTCCGACGCAAGTCAAGAGCTCTCACAGGGCGCAACTGAGTCCGCGAGTTCGGTCGAGGAGATAACCTCCTCGGTTACCGAGATCAGCGGTCAGAGCAAACAAAACGCCACCAGCTCGTCCGAGGCAAACACTCTCTCGCGGAAGGCGGCAGACGACGCGGCTTCGGGTCAGAAGCAGATGGGAGAGTTGCGTACGGCTATGGATTCAATTTCAGGTGCGTCCGACCAAATCACCAAGGTTGTCAAAGTCATTGACGACATAGCATTCCAGATCAACCTCTTGGCCTTGAACGCC
>CAYFTY010000887.1:0-2424 GCA_964346045.1 uncultured Bradymonadales bacterium
GGGCGCGAGAGGGCAAAAGAAACGCGTTTCAGGCGCGCTATTCGATTCGTCATCGCTACAAGGGCAAGCAGGGGATCGAGACCTTCGAGCTTAACGATGCCAGCGAGTATATCGTTCGAGGTGGGGCAGCCGGCGACGAATCGCTGATCATCGGGTGCTTTCCAGATCTCGAGATTGACCTATCCCAGGTTTGGCCTCGCTGAACGGGCCATCGCCTCGACGAATCTCTGCAGCTCTCGGGGGTCTTCAAGACGGTCGATGACGGCCGATCCGCTGATGGCTCCGGCTGCGTTCTGTGCTGCCGCGGCTCGGACGTGTTCTGGCTTCGAGATGCCGAAGCCGAACACCGGTGGAGGTGCCGCGACGGCTTCGAGCCTCTCGACGAGGCTGCTCAGGCTCAACTCGAGCTCTTCGCGGGCGCCGGTGACACCGCGTCGCGTAACGACGTAAGTATAGCCCGAGCCAAGCTCGGCAATTTGGCGCAGGACCTCGTCGCTGCTTTCGGCCGTGGCGATGAAGACGGGCTCGATATCGTGCACACGGGCTGCTTCAGCGAAGGCGCGGCCTTCGAGCGTGGGTACGTCGGCGACGAGCACCGAGTCGACGCCCGCGCGGGCGGCTCGCTCGTAGAAATTGCCGCCTACCACGAGGTTTGCATAGACGAGCAGGCCGATGGGCACGTCGGGGTGGCGGCGGCGAACTTCGGCGATCTGCTCGAAGGCCAATTCGGGGGTCGTGCCTGCCGATATCGCGCGCTGCGCCGCGGCCTGCACTGTTGGGCCGTCGGCGATCGGGTCACTGAAGGGAATGCCCAACTCGAGGGCTTCGGCGCCTGCTTCGACCACAATGTCGACGAGCTCGATGAAGGCAGACGGCGAGGGGTCTCCAACCATCAAGAAGGGGATGAACGCGATGCCGTCGCGGGCGAATATGGGTTCGTATCTATTCATGGGGTTGCTCGATTTCTTGCCGACGAGGACGTCGGCGCTCCAATTTGCGCGAGGTCTTTGTCGCCTCGGCCCGATAGATTCACGAGAATCAGGTCTTCGGGATGGGTCTCGGCGCGCTCGAATGCATAGGCGAGCGCATGGCTCGACTCGAGCGCGGGGATGATGCCCTCGCGGCGCGAGAGTCGGCGGAAGGCCGCGAGTGCTTCTTCGTCGGTGGCTGAGACGTACTGAGCTCGGCCGGTCGTTTTGAGATGGGCGTGTTCGGGGCCGACACCCGGGTAATCGAGGCCGGCCGAAATCGATTCAGATTCCTGAATCTGGCCTGAAGCGTCTTGCAGCACGTAGGTCATGGCGCCGTGCAAGACGCCCGGTCGACCGCAGTCGAGCGTGGCTCCGTGCGCGCCGGATTCGATGCCGCGGCCGGCGGGCTCGACGCCGACGAGTTCGACCTCGTCGTCGACGAACGCCGTGAAGATCCCGACCGCGTTCGAGCCGCCGCCGACGCAGGCGACGACCTGGTCTGGAAGACGTCCAAAGTCGTGCAGCATCTGGGCGCGAGCCTCGTCGCCGATCACGCGCTGAAAGTCGCGGACCATCAGCGGATAGGGGTGCGGCCCGGCGACGGTGCCGAGCATGTAGTGCGTATGATCATAGCTCGCCGCCCAGTCGCGCATCGCCTCGTTGATCGCCTCTTTGAGCGAACGCGCACCGATGTCGACGGCGACGACTTCGGCACCCATCAGGCGCATTCGCTCGACGTTCGGGCGCTGTCGTTCGATGTCCTTGGCGCCCATGTAGATCAGGGTCTCGAAGCCAAATAGCGCGCCGACCATGGCCGTCGCGACACCGTGTTGCCCGGCTCCGGTCTCGGCGATGAGGCGGCGCTTTCCGAGCCGCTGTGCGAGCAGCGCCTGTCCGAGCACCTGGTTTGTTTTATGGGCGCCACCATGCAGCAGATCTTCGCGCTTGAGCACGATCGTCGCGTCGGCGTGGCGGCAGGTGTAAATGGGCGTCGGTCGGCCCGCGTATCTCTCGAGCAGATCCTCGAGCTCGGCCTGAAAATCGTGGTCAGCCGAGGCGTCGAGGAACTCGCGTTCGAGCTCTTCGAGCGCGGGTACGAGAATCTGCGGGGCAAAAACGCCGCCGAATTCTCCGAATCTTCCGTCTTGAATCATTTTTTGCCTCGTTTCTTCAATGCATCGAAGAGTTCTTCGAGTTTGTCGGGGTCCTTGATGCCCGGGGCCGACTCGACGCCCGAGCAGATATCGATGATGTCGACGCCCGTTTCGAATGCGGCGACGGCGTTCGATGCCGTGATTCCCCCGGCGAGGATGGCGTTGCGACGTGCGCTTTCATCAAGCTTGTTGACGAGCGACCAGTCGAAGGTCTGGCCGCTGCCGCCGCCTGACGAGCCTGAATCGAAGAGAATGCGGTCTTTTTCCTGCCGACGGGGACGTCGGCGCTCCAGCGAAGG
>CAYFTY010000888.1:0-2417 GCA_964346045.1 uncultured Bradymonadales bacterium
GGTTTCCGAGAACGTGCGGATGATCACCGAGGCGCTCGGTGGAACCCTCGATCCGCTCGAAGAGGTCGAGTAATGCCTCTGCTCGAAGTCCAGGAGCTCGCCGTGAGCTACGACGGGCGGGAGTTCGCGATCGACGACGTCTCGTTTTCAGTCGATGGCGGCGAGGTCATGGCTCTCGTAGGTCCGAATGGTTCCGGTAAGACAACGGCATTGAAAGCCATCGTGGGGGTGATCGACTCGATGCGTGGTGAGGTGCGAGTTGGCGGCGAAGAGCCACGGGGCAAGATCGTCTACGTGCCGCAACGTACCGCCGTCGACTGGGATTTCCCGATGACCGTACGAGACGTCGTAAAGCAGGGCCGATTTGGCTCGATCGGGTGGTTCAAGCGCCTGACGAAGACCGAAGACCAGCGTGTCGACGAGGCATTGAACATGGTCGGTATCAAAGACCTCGAGGCACGGCAGATCGGCGAGCTTTCGGGCGGGGAGCAGCAGCGTACTTTTCTCGCGCGGGCGCTCGCTCAGGACGGCGATGTATACCTGATGGACGAGCCGTTTCAGGGCGTCGATGCGGCGACCGAAAAAGCGATTGTGAGCGTGATTCACAACCTGCGCGATGCCGGACATGCAGTGGTCATCGTCCACCACGACCTGTCGACGATCCGCGAATACTTCGACACCATCTTGTTGATCAATAAAACGGTCATCGCCCAGGGGAATATCGACGACGTGTTCACGGCCGAGAATCTGCAGCGTGCCTACGGCGGAAAACTGACCGTGCTCGAGCAGGGGAGTGTGGTTCTATGAATCTCGCGACCTTTCTCGAGCGAACGAGCGAATTCTGGTCGATGCAATACGAGTTCGTCGCGTGGGCTCTTGCATCGAGCGTCGCCGTCGGGCTGCTCTGCGGGCTGGTGGGAACTTTCCTCGTCTTGCGAGGCATGTCGCTCCTGGGTGACGCGACAGGACATGCGACGCTTCCCGGGGTCTGCATCGGATTCCTCGTCGCGGGCGGACAAAAGGTGATGGGCTGGCTTCTGGCAGGAGCATTGCTGACCGGGCTGCTGGCCACCTGGCTCGTCGGATTTCTTTCACGGCGTCCTCGCACGCGACCTGATGCCGCCATCGGCACCGTCCTGTCGGTCTTCTTCGGGGCGGGCATCGTGTTGCTCTCGTATATTCAGGCGTCTCCGACCGGTGCTCAGACCGGACTGAATGATTTTCTCTTTGGGAATGCAGCTGCCGTAAGCCCGGGCCATGCGCTTGGAGTCATGACGTTGGCACTGGTGGCCGTGATCGCTGTCTTTTCATTTCGGCGCGTCCTTTCGGTGGCCATCTTTGACCGGGTCTTCGCCGAATCGGTGGGCATTCCGGTTTCATGGGTCGACTACGGACTCCTGGGGACGCTGGGGCTTGCCGTCGTGGCATCGATACAGGCCGTCGGCGTCGTGCTTGTTTCGGCCATGCTCATCATCCCTGGCGCGACCGCCATTCTCGTGACGTCGCGTCTCGGACATTCTCTGACTCTGAGTGCGGTACTCGGCGCTCTCTCGGGCGTGACCGGCACCTGGCTGAGTTTTGTCTTCGAGGGAGTGGGTACAGGCCCGGCGATGACACTCGTAGCGGCTTTTTTCTTTGTGATGGCGCTGATCTTCTCGCCGCGAATGGGGCTTCTCGTGCTCGCCATCCGTCGGCGCTCCCTGCGTGAGGAGACGGAATGGGCGTGATCTACGATTTCGTGGTCGGTCCATGGACGTGGGGTGACTGGATGTGGCGAGGCACACTCGCCGCGACTCTGGTCGCGCTGACCTGCGCTCCCCTTGGCGTCTTTCTTTATCTGCGCCGAATGTCGATGCTCACCGACGCCCTCGCGCATGTGGCGTTGACCGGGATCGTCGCGATGTACCTTCTGGGCGGCGGACTGGGCCCGATCGCGATGCTGCTGGGAGCTGGCCTCGCCGGCTGGGTTTCTGCCCTCGCCATCGAGGGGCTGTCGAACGTGCGAGGCGTGAAATCCGATGCGGCGATCGGCATCGTGTTCACGTCGCTCTTCGCGATCGGGGTCATTGGCCTCTCAGCTTTTGCAGACGGGGCGCATATCGACCTCGACTGCGTGCTCTTCGGCGACGTGCTCGCCGTCTCGGACAGCACGTTGACGATGCTGAGTTTCGTCACGCCCCTGGTGTGGCTCGGCGTCGTGCTGGGATTTCGGGGGCTGGCTCTCTCGAGTTTCGACCCGACCTTTGCGCGAAGTATCGGAATTCCGGTGGGGCTGGTTCATATGGCACTGATGAGCGGTGTTTCGTTTGCGAGCGTGGCTTCGTTTGAAGCGGCCGGCGCCATCCTCGTGATCGCCTTTTTCATCGTTCCGGCCGCGATTGCCCATCTCTACAGCGATCGACTCGTCGTCATGATCG
>CAYFTY010000889.1:0-2416 GCA_964346045.1 uncultured Bradymonadales bacterium
GGGTAAGGATGGATTACAGACAGAGACCAGATGCTCGTTGCATGGACTGCGAGACATCTTTTGTAGCGTTCCGGCCAGGCGTGGGAAACCTTCTGCGCTGGCGTTGTTCGTCCTGCGGGGGCCACCTGGTGGTTTACCTCGGATGCAACAATTGCGGCGAAACGGTCGAACGAAAGACCGGTTTTCGCCAGATATTCGGTCGGCTTTCCGCTCCGAGTACATGCGAGCACTGCGGCGAGAAAGTTGGGTTGGCAAACAATATGCCGGGGGCGTTCGGCGTTCCTGGATTCTTCGGGCAAAGCCAACAGCGGTTACTCAGTCACTCGTCTCTGCGATTTCGGCTGGCCTGTGTCATCTTCATTTACTGCATGACTACGGGCTTTATCGGATGCACCTTTGGGTTGGTGATTGGCGGGGGTCTCAGCGGAGGGCTCTACCTGGCCGGGTTCCACGGGTTCGAGGTTCTCGGCCTCGAGGTTGGTCGCTGGTTGGCGTCGTTGACACTGTTTTTCTGCGCTGTTTTTGGGGCAGCCGGTCTCTGGTACGGGTGGCGCCATATCGACGTGGAGATCAGTCAAGAAGACCCCAGGCCACTTGGCCAAAGATTGTAGGCGCGGTCTCTCACGACCTTTTCCCGCGGCAATGCCCGACCACCGTCCAGCGCGATGCGGACGCGTATGAGGTTCCAAGGAGATGGACATGGTTGAGAAAGTTAAGCGAGGCCCGAAGCATTTCGCGTATTCCCGTCGATTCCGCGGTGGCTTGAATGACTGACCGAATCCATCCAGAGATCGCGAATCGTTTGCGCCGCACTCCCGTGCGTTTGAACCGACGGGAGTTCTTGTCGGCGATGGGTGTCATCCTTGCTGCAACAGCCTGCGGCGGCGGCGAAGATGGGCAGACGCCCGCCGATGATTCACCAGATCCGCCGCTGGTCGGTAGCGACCCGTTCGTCCTTGGCGTCGCGTCGGGTGATCCGACCGCCGGCGAGGTGATCCTCTGGACCCGATTGGTCGGTGAGCTCGCCGACGAGATTCCGGTGGTCTGGGAGGTTAGTGAGGACGAGGACTTCTCGCGAATCGTGGCGAGTGGATGGCAGATGGCATCGGCAGCGCTCGCTCATTCAGTCCATGTCGACGCCGGCGGACTCGCGCCTGATTCCAGCTATTTCTACAGGTTTCGAATCAAGGGTCAGTGGACCAGCGTGACCGGGCTCACGCGCACACTTCCCGCGGTCGAAAGCTCGCCAGACAAGCTGCGCGTCGCGCTGGCGAGCTGCCAGGATTATTGCGATGGATACTACACCGCGCATCGGCATCTGGCCCAAGAGAACGTCGCCTTCGTGCTCTTCGTGGGAGATTATATCTACGAAGACGACGACGACGATGGGCCTCGCGTCACCGGGCTGGCCGACTCGTTCACTCTCGAGCAGTACCGCGAGCGTTACGAGACATATCGGTCCGACGAAAATCTACAGGAGGTTCACCGTCGATTGCCGTGGGTCATGACATGGGACGACCATGAAGTGCGCGGTAATTACGCCGGAACGGTCAATACGCGCGACGACGGTGAGGATGTCCTTGCGAGGCGCATGGCGGCGTACCAGGCGTACTACGAGCACACGCCCGTGCGGGTCGCATTCGCGCTCGAAGACCCTGCCAATACTCGAATTTACCGGTCGTTTTCGTATGGTGATCTGGCTGAGTTCTGGGTGCTCGACGGGCGACAATATCGCACCGAACAGCCCTGCGATGGCGAACAGGGGCCGCCATGCGACGAGATCGACGATCCCGAGGCGACGATGCTGGGTGAGGCGCAGAAGACCTGGCTCAAAGAAGGTATGGCGAATTCGACAGCTCACTGGCGGGTTCTCGGTCAGCAGACAGTCTTCGTCCTGGCAGACATCGAGGATTTCTTCATGAACCCCGATCAGTGGGACGGATACCGGGCCGAACGCCGTGAACTCCACGATTTCTGGGTCGAGAACGGCGTCGAAAATCTGGTGATATTGACCGGTGATCTGCATGCGGCAGGGTTTGCCACCGTTCACGCAGATCCGGCCGACACTTCGACGCCGATCATCGGCCACGAAATCGTGTCGACGAGCTTGAGTTCGACATCGAATGATCAGGTACCTGCCCGAGCGATCACGATGGCGTTGGACACCGTTCACTATTTCAATCTCGAAAAGCGGGGGTACTCGGTCTGCGAGTTCACTCGCGATCAACTGCGCATCGAGTACAAGGTCGTCTCGACGATTGACGAGCTCGAGGCCGATATCGAGGTCGATGCGGTCTTCACGATCGACCACGAAACGAACGAATTTTCGTCGTAGATCTCCTATGAGTCTTTTCTCGAATCGTCACGATCGAGACATCTTTGCCCTCGCCATTCCGGCGCTGGGTGGGCTTGCGGT
>CAYFTY010000890.1:0-2411 GCA_964346045.1 uncultured Bradymonadales bacterium
TCCCTGGCGTTCTGCGCGGGAAGAACGATTCCACGCAATCCCTCGTCGCGGGCCATCACGGCCAGAGAGAGGGCCCCACGCACCGGTCGCACCTCTCCATCCAGCGAGAGTTCACCGACGAAGAGCCATTCGGAAAGCTCGTCTTCGTCGTTGGGCAGAAAACGTTGCGCCGCCAGCACGCCAACCGCCATCGGCAGGTCAAAAGCCGTGCCGTCCTTGCGAATGTCCGCGGGGGCGAGGTTGATCGTCAATTTGTCCTGAGGAAACGGGTATCCACTATTCTCGAGCGCAGCCGGCAGTCGAAGTCTCGACTCTCGAACCGCCCCGTCTGGCAAACCGACGATATGAAATACCTGCATACCAAACGCGAGGTCGACCTCGACCTCAACCTTATAGGCGTCGATTCCCAGCACCGCGCCCGAAATGATTTTATTCAACATGATGACTCCTCGTGGAAGATTCGCGTACAAGGAGGTTTTCGGCCGGGCACCCGCCCGCGTTGCGACTTTTTTGGAATTGGTCGTTGCAGAGTCTTCGGCGCACTTGCTACAAAACGCCTCGCATCCGCTCAATTACTACCGAAAAGACGCCTCGCCAGCTTTTTGAGCCCAAGGAATCACCATGCAAAAACGTCTTTACTCCTGCCTGATTGTGATCGCCATGAGCCTCACGGCCGTGACTGCCACGGCCGAGAAACCATCTGTGGCGACAGACCGACCGAGCTTTGGCGCCGCGGCATATACGATTCCCGAGGCCATGGTTCAGATCGAGGGCGGCACCGACGTCGCACTCGAAGATTCCACCGCAGTGACGTTGCCGGTGCTTTTCTTTCGAATCGGAGTCAACGAGGTCCTCGAACTGCAGCTCGGAGCCCCGAGCGTCACCTTTGTCGAAGGCGACGACACTCTTGGCACCACTCGAATCGCCGCCAAGGTTGCTGGAGGGGTATCCGACGACCTATCGCTGGGCCTTTTGACGGCGATCGATCTGCCCAAAGCCGATGGCGGCCTCTTCGGGCAGGCAGCATTCAGTGCCACGGCTTTGGCCGACTACTCGCTCACCGATATGTTCGGACTTTCGCTGAATCTCGGTGCCGCTGCGGTCGAAAGGAATGAACCTGGCGAGGCGTCGAGACAGATTCAACAGTACGCCTCGCTCGCCTTTGGCGTGTCGCTTCCCGCAAACTTTGGCACCTATGCGGAGATCTATCAGATCTACCAGCCTAGCTTCGACGCTGTCGCTCTCGGTGCCGACGCTGGCGTGATCTGGTTGGCCGCACGCTGGCTGCAATTCGATGTGTACGCAAACGTCGGTCTCACCGACGAGCTCCCCGACCTCATCGTGGGCGCAGGATTTGGCCTACTGGTGCCATGAGCCGTGTGACTTCTCGCCGAGTCTGCTAGACTCTGAGCGAGGAGTTCGGATGAACCTGGTACATAAAATCGTCCGCAGGCTCTTACGTGATGACGAGGTCGAGTTCAGCAGGAATCGGAATTACGAGGCCTACGAAGACCCCAAAGTCAAACGTGCATTGCGGATCTTTCGGCACCTTCGCAGCATCGAGGAAGACCTTCTCGCCGCAGGCGAAGACGCCGTGCGACTGCGGGCTGTCGAGCGCGACGACGGGCGAGTGGTAGTGCGTCTTCACTATCCCGCTGGCGATGCTGAGCGAACAAGCTACCTCACCGAATCCGAGTGGCGGCTACTCCTCGAAAGCGATCGCGTCCATGAGCGACTACGTAAGCTACTTGACGACGCGCCAGAACAGACGCAAAACAGACTCGAACCCGAAAATGGCGTGTCTCTCGAAGCGTAGGTCTTGAACATGAAGAAGTTGTTGCCCGTTCTCATCGCACTGGCATTCATCCTCACGGCCTGTGGACCAAGCCAGAAGATCCCCGAGCCCAAGCCTTTACCTGCCGGCGCTTCCTTTGCTGGAGTCTGGTACTCGACGCAATTCGAGCACATGTATCTGCGCCAGACTGGCGACGAGGTGCGTGGCATCTACGCCTATAAGAATGGCGGAACACTCGAGGGGATTGCGAACGGAAACGTCCTCAAATTCGATTGGATCGATCCCGGCGACAAAGAAACCGCGCGGCGCCGATTCGAAGGGAAAGGATATCTCGAAATGAAAAAGAAAGGAGAGATTCTCGTGCTCGAAGGCGAGTGGGGCTACAACGAGAGCGCCACGGGCGGCGGACCATGGACGGCCGAATATGTACGACCGATGGACCCCGAAGACCCCCGTTCTCTTGACGAGCTCGACGCTCCGCGATGATATGCAGCCTCTGCGACGAGGCCGCTTGGAATGGGAATGCCCATTGTTGACATTCTACCCTCGACCCCTTCGAGGAACTTTTACGTGAAATCGATCACTCTTCTTCTCACCCGGTGGCGACTGATTCTGG